>DATGQJ010000400.1:0-4374 GCA_035304265.1 Oceanobacillus sp. | reverse complement strand
GCAATCAAGGGATGCAGGCTGCGGGCAATGCTGCCGTAACCGATGAATCCCACAGGTTTGCCGAAAAGCATGAAGGCGTCGGCGTTGCCCGCGTGCAGCCACTTTTCATTTCCTGCCCGCATTGCCCGATCACCGCCCGGAATGTCCCGACTGGCGGCAAGTGCCAGCGCCAGCGCCATCTCTGCCACCGAATGGGCGAACGCGGGCGCGGCAGAGAGCACCCGAATACCCCGCGCAAAGCAAGCATCGTAGTCGAGGTTGCGCGGAAACCCGCCCGATACGGTGAGGATCGCGCGGAGATTGGCGGCGCTTGCCAGCGCCTCATTGCCGTAGCGCCAGTCAGCGCAGACGACGGCGAGCGCATCCGGCAGCGCCCGCAGGAAATCGTCTTGCGGCATCGGCTCATCTTTGCCCCAGATGACTTCCACCAGATCGTAGAGACGATCACGATGCTGCTGGTCGAAGATTTCATCCATCCGGCGAAAATGCGGGTCAACGATTACGGTAGGCTTGAGGGACATGGTTCGCTTCCCATAGAGTGATGCTGAGGATGATTATCCATCGGGAAAGGGCGAAGTACAAACAAAAAGGACGGCTGAAAATGTGCCGTCCTCTAGATGTCGAGATTGTGTCAGCTACTGCTTCACACTCGCCGCTGTCAACCCTGCGATGTACTGCTTCTGCACCGCAATGAAGATGATCACCACTGGAATTGTGACCAGTGTCGCCGCCGCCATCGATGGACCAATCGGTGGTTCGCGTCCTGCCGCTACGCCGCCGACCATCGCCGCCAAGCCGACGGGCAGGGTCATCGCATCCTGACTGTGCAGTACCGCGAGGGGCCAGAGAAAGCTGTTCCACGATCCCAGAAACGTGAGTACCGCCTGCGCTGCCAGCGCCGGACGCGCCAGCGGCAGAATGATACGCCAGTAGATGCCGAATTCCGATGCGCCGTCAATCCGTGCGGCTTCAATCAATTCGGTGGGAATTGAGATCAAGAACTGCCGCATCAGGAAGATGCCCACCGCCGGAGCCATGAACGGGATGATCAGCGCGTAATACGAGTTGCTCCACGAGAGGCGGCTGATCAAAATGAACAGTGGGACGAGGATCAATTGGAACGGGATCATGGTCGATCCCAGCAGCACGATGAACAGGAATTTGCTGCCCTTGAAGCGATACTTGGCAAAACCAAACCCTGCCAGTGATGTGAAAAACAGCACCGCAATCGTCACGATCACCGCGACGATCACGCTGTTGACGTACCAGTTGGGGAACGACCATTCGGTAAACAGACGGGTGTAATTCACGGTGGTGAAGTTCTCTGGAATGATCTGCGGAGGATAGGAATAGATTTCGTTCAAGGGTTTGAACGACGCAGACACCATCCATACCAGCGGCGCGACCATCACAATGCCGCCGAGCGCGACCACCACGTTCAAGAGGATGGTAGTGAGTATTCGTCTGGACGCAGGCTCGACCATACTCAATCGCCCTCAAATCCCCGGAAAATCCGGAATTGCACCAACGACAGGACGAAGATAGCGACAAACAGCACCAATCCCACCGCCGAGGCATAGCCATACAATAACTGTCCGATACCGCGTGTGTAGAGATACTGGACGATACTTAAACCCGAATTCGCCGGTCCGCCCGGTGTGGCATTTCCAAAGAGGATTTGCGGATCGTCGAAAATTTGCAGTGACCCGATCAACACGATCACGGAGACGAACAGAATGACCGGACGCAGGGACGGCAGGGTGACGTGGACGAAGCGCTGCCAGCCATTCGCGCCGTCAATCGCCGCCGCCTCGTGAAGTTCTTCAGGGATCGATTGCAGCCCTGCCAGAAAATACACTGCCAGTAATCCCGTCCAGCGCCAGACGACGACGCCCATCACCGCGAACTTGGTCACGCTCTGGTTGCCAAGCCAATCGACGGGCATACCGCCGAGCGCAATGATGATGTTGTTCAGCAGCCCGTACTGGGCGTTGTAGAACATGCGGAAGACCAGCGAAATCGCCACCGCCGAAGTGACAATCGGGGCGAAATAAACCGCACGCCAGAAGGTGCGGAAACGCAGCTTTTTGGAATTGAGCGCCATTGCCTCAAGCAGCGCCAGCGGCACGATCACGAACAGGCTGAACGCCGCGTAGAAAATCGTGTTTCCCACTGACTGCCAGAAGATGGGGTCGCTGAAAAGCCGTTCGTAGTTGCGCAGCCCGAACCACTCCGGCGTACCCATCGAGTTCCAGCGGAGAAAGCCGAGCACCAACGCGAACAGAGTTGGAAACAAGAAGAAGATGGTAAAAAGAATATAAAAGGGCGAAATGAAAAAATATGGCGCGTATTTATCTTGCCTTGCTAATCGTCTCGGCGGAGCCGGGATAGGAAGAGACCGAGCCACGTCGGATGTTGACATTTTCGCCTCCGAAGGCTAGGGTGGGGCGAGTGAGATTCGCCCCACCGAAAAGCAGATCCGACTCAGAAGCCGAAATCAATCGCGTCCTGAGTTGCCCGAATGACGTTATCGACGAATTGCTCCGGTGTCAGGCTACCGTCGAACAATCCCGGTAGGTTATCACCCATTGCCGTGAGCGCGTTCGGCAGGAACGGATTCTGGTACCACGAAGGCACGTCCGCCGCGACCTGTGCGTAATACTCGCCGAGGCTCTGTCCGCCGAAGTACGGGTCTTCTAAGCCGAGCACACGCTCGTCCTCGAACGCCGGAATGTACCACGGGAAGTTGTTGATCGACTCGAACTTCAACACCTGACTCTCAAGTCCCAGATAGGCGAAGGCGAGGAACTCTTTTGCCAGTTCCGCGTTCGGTGATGCGCTGGAAACCGCCCAGCCGGTACCGCCCCACGTCAGGGTCGAGTGTCCGCCGCCTTCCCAAACGGGGGGCAGGGCAACGCGCCACTCGCCTTCCATTTCGGGACCGCCGTAGGGCTGCAAGCAGCAGGTAGACCACCAGTCGGGCATCACCGTCCCGGCGAGGCTGCCTTCCTGATACGCGGTTGGCAGCGTCGCGCCGCCCCATACGTCACCACCCAGCACGACCATGAACGAGCCGTTTTGTACGCCTTGCTGGAGCAGGGTTGCCACTTCGATTGCCAGCGGACGGTTGGTTTCATCACCCATCACGAAGTTGCCTTCGGGGTCGAAGATCACGCCGCCGCGCTGGTTGTAGTACATCTGGAACCACGTGCCGTCGTTGGTCGCGAAGGTGAATGCGCTGCCGTGTTCAACCAGCGCCGGTCCCACTTCGTTGACCACCTGCTCCCACGTCGTCGGCACTTCAACCCCTGCTGCCTCGAAGACGGCGGGTTGATAATAGAGCAGGCTTGCCGCAAGCTGGCTCTCAAGGGCATAGAGACGACCTTCGTATTCATAGATCGACAGACGCCCTTCGGCGTAATTTTCGCGCTCGTCCTCAATCAGATCGGTCAGGTCGAGGAAATACTGCGCGATAATGCCGTTGCGGGTGAAGTTGGCAAATGCGCCACGTTCGATGCCGAGCATATCGGGAAGCGGTTCACCTGCGGCAATTGCGTTCAATGCGTTGGTCGGCGCTGCTGAGTCATACACGCCCTCTAAAGTGATGGTCACTTCTGGGTGCAGTTCCTGGAAGGCGGGCAGACGTTCCATGAAGTAGTCAAGGTAAAGCTGGTCATGCGTCCATGCGGTCAGCGTCACTTCTTCCTGTGCATGAACGACGGTGCTCACACTCAATGCACCCAGACACAGCGCCAATAAAATTACCAGCCGGAAAGTCTTCATTGAATCAAACCTCCATACTCTTCACAAAATCAGGTTACTTTGCTGCGATTATAGACTGGCGCAAATGGTTTGCGTAATTTTCCTCCTCTCTCAATTGATCCAGTTCATCACGGACATAGATTGAAGAAGAATGCGGAATGATAAGTGGGCGTCACGTGGTTGTCCTTAGAATGATGATCGCGTTGTCAACGCGCGTTGCCTACTCGTGTTGAGAGTAACATCAAATTTGCGCTATCGCAACAAATGGGGGAAGAGATGTATTCGTGGGTAGAGGCGGTTGTAGGGGCGACTCACCGAGTCGCCCTTTGAGGTGAGCAATTTACTAGAGTGTGTCTGGAAATTGATGTTACGTTGGTTCGTTGGGCGAACACGCAGGTTCGCCCCTACAAGACCCGTTTGCGGGTAGGGGCAGACCTGCGTGTCTGCCCGGCGTGTATCTGAGATTTTTCTTCCGTAGGAATTTTTAGACACGCTCTAGAGGTTGAGTGCTACTGCGCTATTGCGCTGCTGCGGGCTGCGCCAGCGCTTGCCGATTCGCTTCAAGAAACTCGGAGATGCTGATCGGCTTGCGTCCGGTAAGTTCCTCGACGG
>DATGQJ010000399.1:0-2568 GCA_035304265.1 Oceanobacillus sp. | reverse complement strand
TTGATGAGGATGTCGATGACCGGAAAATTTTGACGGATTTCTTCAGCGGCTTTTTCGACGCTGGCGGCGTCCGCGAGATCGAGCAGGACTTTCGCAGGGGTGCGCCCGGTTCTCGATTGGATGTGATTGGCAGTGACATCGAGCGCCTCAAGCGAACGCCCGCAGAGAATCAGGTTACAACCGAGGTCGGACAGCACCAGCGCGAGCGCCGCGCCCAAGCCGCGTCCGGCTCCGGTCACGACGACGTGCGCATCCTTCAGACTGGTCGCGTCTGCCATCGTTATACCTGCGGCTGCCGCTGATGCACGACTTCCTGCTCGTGCTCAAGCAGCTTCTTGCGGGCGACTTTGCTGCGACGAGAGTAGTATGCCGATATGGTTCCGTCTTTACATCTGGCGCGATGGCAAGGGATGATAATGGCAACCGGGTTGGAATGGACTGCTCGCGCGACAGCGCTCGTCGCTTTTGGCTGACCAATCGCTTCGGCGATCTCCTGATAAGTGCGGGTTTCACCATAAGGAATCTTGCGCAGTTCTTCCCACACGCGAAGCTGGAAGCTGGTCGCGCGGATGTCCAGCGGTAAATCCCGACGCGGCTCCCAGCCGTTGAGTTGGTCGATAATTTCTTCTGCCCACTCACACAGTTGGTTGCGGTTGCGGTGAAAGATCGCCTGCGGATACTCGGCGAATAACACCGCTTCCAGTTCGAGATCGCAGTCCTCGCGGGATGGATCGCCCAGATGCACCGCGCAGACACCGCGTTCCGTCGTGCCGATCAACAGGCGACCCAGCTTACAATCGACAATCGTATACTGGATCACCATGCCCTCGCCGCCGTTACGATACTCTGCTGGGGTCATGCCGAGCTGTTTATGCGTGTTCTCGTAGAGACGACTGCTGCTGCCGTAACCTGCCGCGTACAACGCCCGCGTTACGTTGCTGCCGTCGCGCAGGTGCGATTTCAGAGTTTCCAACCGGTAAGCTTCGGCGTACTGGCGCGGAGTGATGCCCATCACTTTCTTGAAGGTGCGCTGCAAGTGAAACTGGCTCACGTGGACATGCTGGCTAATGTCCGCCAGAGTCGGTGAGTCTTCCACATTTTCCTCGATGTAGTTGATCACGCGGTGGACGAGTTCCAGTTCAGGGCTGTTGGATGTACTCAACCTCGCTTCTCCTCTGCGCCCAATTACCCCCTCTTCGGCGCGTGAAAAGGGGGTGGCTTTCTTGCATCAGGGATTTGTTATTAGAGTAGAGGATTCTAACCCGTTCGTCTATAACCATTGGCGTATGCAGGAACATGCAGGATGGTGCTGCCGCTGGCGAGTTGTCGTGCGGCTTCCCACACCCGTTCCGCCGAATACCCGCGTGGCATTGTGTAGATGCCATCTGTGCGCGGGTGGATTTCGTCGGTCAGCAGCAGAATCGGACGCGCATCGACTGACCGCAGGTGCATGATCACATCTTCGCTATAGCTCACGGCTGAATCGACCACGATCACGTTCGGCAGATAGGTGATGTACATGCCGAGTGCCTGCATCATGTGTTCGGGCAGATAAACCGCTCCACCGTCGAGTTCGGCGGCGGCACGAAGCGACTCACCCTGTTCGGCTTTCCCCACGTACATGAGAAACACGTCTTGCATGATGGTTCTCCTCTGATAACCCCCGTTAAGGTGAGGGGCAATGGTTGCCACTGCCCCTGTGGTATGAAGGGCAAACTGGCGAATTACGAGACCTGTTCTCTGATGGTCTTGTTTTCGCGTTCCATTTTGAGCAGGGCACGTTTGCGTTCTGCTCCCCAGCGATAGCCATGCTTCGGCGGCTTGGTTTCGTCGCCAACCGGGTCGGTAATGCCCGCATTGACGACACGATGACAGGGGACGATGAGCGCGGTTGGATTGGTCGCGCACGCCATTCCGACGGCACGTGCCGCCTTTGGCTGTCCGATATATTTGGCGAGTTCCCCGTATGTCCAGGTTTCGCCGTAAGGAATTTCCTGTAAGGCGTGCCACACGCGCAGTTGAAACGCCGTTCCGCGCAGGTCAAGCGGCAGATCGATGTGTGGCACCGAACCACTTAAGTAGGCAACAATCGCCTGCGTCCAATCGTAGAGTTCCTCATGAACCCGGCGGAAGCTGGCGGCGGGATACTCCTGATGCAGCGCATGTTCCAACACCGCATCATCATCATTCAGGTATACGGCGCAGATACCGGTTTCCGTCGCGCCCACCAGCAGCCGTCCTAACGGGCTGTCAACGATGGTGTAGCGGATTTCCATGCCCGCGCCTCCTTTGCGATAAATAGCGGGCGTCATGCCGAGATGCGCCACTGCACGTTCGTAAACGCAGCTTGCCGAGCCATATCCGGCTTCGTAAAGAGCATCGGTCACGGAATCACGCTGGCGCAGTTGGGTTTTGAAGCGCTCTACCCGGCACAAATCCGCGTACTGCTTTGGCGATACCCCCATCACCCGCTTGAACACGCGCTGAAGATGGAATTGACTCAGCCCAACGTGCGCACCGATCTCCGCCAGTGTGGGTGTGCCTTCGCAGGATCGAATGTACTCACAC
>DATGQJ010000398.1:0-3643 GCA_035304265.1 Oceanobacillus sp. | reverse complement strand
CTCATTGTACGAGGTGAATTGAACGACGTGACCCGCGCTGCGGGTTACTGGAATCTTGGCATCATGGCAAATCATCCTGTCAAAGAAGGGGATATTATCACCAATGAAGTCGGGATCGCGGAAGTTATCCTGCGCCCGCGTTCGGTTCTGCTCGGCAAATCACTGGCTGAACTTCACTTTGGCTCTACCTATCGCCTGACTGTCTTGAACATTCGCCGTCCCGGTACGGACGAGAAATTGAACCTCAAAGAAACACCACTGAAATTGGGAGATGTGCTGCTTGTGCAGGGGCGATGGAAGGATATTTTCGCGCTGAAGCGCCTGCGTAAAGATTTCATTGTGATGGGCGAACCGGAAGCGGTGGAGATGGGCGCATTCACGCGGAAGTCACATGCGCCGGCAACACTGTTGATTTTAACGGGAATGGTCGTTGCTATTGCTACGAACATCATGTCGCTCACGCTGGCAAGTATGGTTGCGGGTGTGGCGATGGTACTGGCGGGTTGTGTGACGATGGACGAAGCCTACGAATCGATTGAATGGAAAAGCCTGTTTCTGATAGCCGGAATGCTGCCGATGAGTACGGCACTTGTGAAAGTCGGCTTGGTCGGAGTGGTCGCCAATGCTTTCGTCGTAACATTGGGCGAATTGGGTCCAATGTTTGTACTTGCGGGTTTGTTCATCCTTACGACAATGTTCACACAGGTACTTTCCAATACTGCTACTGCACTGCTCATTGCGCCAATTGCGCTGGCATCAGCACAGGGGTTGGGTGTCGATCCTCACGCTTTTCTGATTGCAGTAGCGTTAGCCGCGTCAATGGCATTCGCTTCTCCTGTCGCCTCGCCTGTCAACACGTTGGTGATGAGCGCGGGTAATTATCACTTCAGCGATTATGTCAAAGTGGGTGCGCTTATGATTGCCATCGGCTTCGTCATAGTGATGATTGTTTTGCCTGTCCTTTGGCCCTTTTAGCTGACGAATAACAGCCGCTGCTGACGCCAACAGCGGCTTTTTCATGCCTACACGTACTCGATGTCGTCGTTCTTCCTCGGCGTTGGCTCGCTGTAGTAGTGCCGCACTCGCCAGTGTCGATCCATGAATCCACCATGCCAGCGACGACGCATCGGCGAGAACATCCAGAAAACCAGCCCCAACGCCAGCAACGGCAGCCATAGCCCAGACTTGATGACGAGGAACAACACGAACAATCCCAACAACAGCGGCACAAACGGCGGGACAAACATGCCCCTTCCATGTGAACTAAAGCGGCTGAAAGATACTTCGCGCATAAGGGTGACTCCTTGAACTTTACTCGATAGTTTTCTATACGCCCTCATGCGTTCGCAGTTCCGCGATTCGGACGAAAACCAATCGAACGTGCAGCCTCCTCACCAAATGGCTAGGACGTTCAAGATGCCGTATACTCGTGCGCGTCGTATTGTTTTTGCACCTTTACAGAAGGATCACAATGGACTACACCATTCAACGGGAAAAGATTGAACAGGCTGTCGGTATCCTACAGGAAAACAACGTGGATATGTGGCTGACGTTTGTGCGCGAGACCGAGCATAACGCCGATCCCGCGCTGCCGCTGATCTCGCCAGTCAACGTCACGTGGCATACCGCCCTCATCGTTACGAAGTCTGGCTACAAAGTGGCGATTGCCGGACGCTACGAGATCGTCAATTTCGAGCGTATGGGCGTGTGGGATGAGTGCATCGCCTACGATCAGAGCATTCAGCCCGCGCTGGTCGAAGTGCTTGATCGGCTGAAGCCATCGCAGATCGCCGTGAATTATTCCGAGAGCGATACCGCCGCCGACGGTCTCTCACACGGCATGTTCTTGACTTTGCAGCGGTATTTTGAAGGCAAGCCCTATACCCTGATCTCTGCCGAGAAGATTCTGAATTCGCTGCGCGGACGCAAGACGCCGGGCGAGGTCGCACGCATTCGTGCCGCCGTCGAACTCACAGACCGTATCATTGATCGGATCACGGCGATGCTCAAACCGGGCATGAGCGAATTGGAAATCGCCAACTTTATCCATGCCGAGTACAAAAAAGAGGGCGTTGTACCGTCGTGGGATGCCGCGTACTGCCCAACTGTCACCTGCGGACCTGATTCGCCTGTGGGACACGTATCGCCCTCACCCGATTACGTGACCAAAGCCGGACAGCTTGTGCGAATCGATCAGGGCATCGTCCTCAACGAATACATCTCCGACATTCAACGAGTCTGGTATCTTCAGCCAAAGGGGGAAACCGAAATCCCCGAACCTGTGCAGCGTGCCTTCCATGCCGTAAGAGCCGCCATTCTTGCCGCCGCCGAAGTGCTGGAACCGGGCGTAGAAGGCTGGGTGGTTGATGATGCCGCGCGGCAGGTCATCGTCAATGCCGGATATGAAGAGTATCACCACGCCGTCGGACACCAGATCGGGCGCACCGTACACGATGGCTCAACCTTGCTCGGACCCCGTTGGGAACGCTACGGCAAGACGCCTTACGGCATCGTCGAGGAGAATAACTGCTTCACGCTGGAACTTGGCGTGCATGTCCCCGGTTACGGGCTTGTCTCATTGGAAGAAGATGTGCTCGTGACCCGCGACGGAATCGAATGGCTGGGCAAACCGCAGACTGAGATCATCGTCGTCCCCGTGTAAATAACGACGGGCAAAATTGCCATCTCAGGTAGATTTTGCCCGTTTTTATCCTAGAGCGCATCTGAAAATTCCCATCGCTTACAATGGGCATCGCCAAATGACCAAATGAAGCAGATGGGAATCGAGCAAAGTATCGCATACCGCAGCCGTCTATACAAGTGATCTCAGTGATGATCAATGGCGCTATTTGCAGGGCATCTTGCCAACTCAGCGGGGAAGAGTGGGGCGACCCATGCGCTTGGACTTGCGGGAGATTGTCAATGCGATCTTCTATGGGGTACGAACTGGCTGTCAGTGGATGAACTTGCCCACCGGCTATCCCCATCCCAAAAGCGTCTATTACCACTTCCGCAGATGGTGTGTGGATGGCACTTGGGAGCAGCTCAACCGCGCCTTGATCTATTTGCAGCGCCAAAATTGCGGATGCCTGCCCCATCCCAGCGGCGGGTCATCGACAGTCAAAGTGCCAAAACCACCGAATGCGGGGGCGAACGCGGTTACGACGGCGGCAAGAAAGTGAATGGACGGAAACGCCACCTCCTGACCGATACACTGGGAAATCTGCTGAAGGTGATTGCCCATCCTGCCGGACTTGCCGACAGCATTGGGGCAGAGCAGGGGTTCACCACTCTGCCTGCCTACTGGCAGCACAACGTGCAGGTGGTCTGAGCGGATGGTGCCTATACCGACGCGCTCGGCACTTGGCTAGGGAGCCAGTTTGGCATTCGTCTGGTGGTGGTCAAACGCAGCGACGCTCAAGCCGGTTTCAAGTTGCCGCCGCGCCGTTGGGGGGTCGAACACAGCTTTGCCTGGTTAGGTCGCTATCGCCGCTTAAGCAAGGATTATGAACGTTGTTCGAAGAGCAGTGAGGCGATGGTCTATTTGGCCTCCATTCGCCGCTTACTCAATCGCCTCGCTGCCTAATTTTCAGATATGCTCTATCCACACTGATTTTCGGCTTGAACTGCCGAACGTGGTATA
>DATGQJ010000397.1:0-3823 GCA_035304265.1 Oceanobacillus sp. | reverse complement strand
TGATGGCAAACGATACCGCCCCGATACGGACATGCGGAAGCGCACGGCTCAATAAATAACGCTGAAGCAGTGCCTCGAACGCAGGTTCACACAACAGCGTGAACCGCCAGAAGGCAGAATCCCCTTCTCCAAAATGCAGTGCGCCGTCCGCGCCACGCTTGCCGCCCTGCAACAGGCTGATGGTGTAGGGCTTATGCGCGTTTTCGTCATGCAGTTTTTGCGCAAACAGAGCATTTCCGGCACGGATGATATTCAGCAATGCTGCCCGCGCCTGATCGCCGTGATTGGCGGGGATAGCTCCGTTGCGCGTAGCGGCGAGGCGCAGCACAATGGCATAAAGACGCTGCTCGCTCATGATAACCTCACTTTATCCACCAACCTGATGGCGCATTCCGGCGGGCAGTAGAAACTTTCGCCCATTGGCAAACTCACCCGTCCACCATTCATCAGCTTCGATGAGTGCATTCTCAACCAGACTACTCGGACGCATGGACACCAGATCGAATAGACGCAAATTCGCAGAAGATGGAAGGTCAAGTGGGTTGAGAGGGTACAGGCTCACTGTCTCAGTACGCCTCTCCATCACAGGGCGCAGTCTAACGCTCTCGACCACCTCTAACCGGGCTTTGCTCAACCACAAGCCCATGCGTATCCAGCGCGGAAACGCCAATGCCTGTTCGCTCAACACACCGAAACTGAAACTGCTGTCCACCGCGATCTCTTTGGCACGTCCATATGTTGGAATATTTGCGTTGCTGCGTTCCATCATCACAGAGGCGCGTTCGTCGCCCAACTTGAAGGTATGAATGGCGTAGCGCACATCCTCGCCAGAGGCGGGGGTTACGTACACCCCTGCCTCGTTGAGCGGCGCGAACTCGGCGGCGTAATTCGGCATATAGCTGTCGTGGAAATATTCGGTTTGAGCAAAGCCGAGCGCGTAACATAACGCGATGTTGTGCAGTAGTCGCCCGGTTTCATACAGCCGTCCCAGCGTGCGTGTTTCGTAGAACAGGTTGTCGTGAAACGTGAGTCGGCAGTGATAAAGGATCATGTTCTGCCTCTCATGCCTACTTCTTCTTCTTGGCGATATACTGCTGATGATAAGCTTCCGTCTCGTGCCATGCTTGAGTGAGCATCGCGCGTACTGCGTTGTCGTCCCAGTTTTGCAAGGTGGACAGGAATGCCGACAGTTCGTCGCCCATCAACACCTGCTGATCACGCACATTATCCTCTGCCAACAGCGCAGGCACGATTTGCTCCGCTGCCCAGAGAGCGGCATTCAGCGCGACGGGATCGTTACCACTGGGCATAAGGTTCTGACTCGTCAGCAAATCGTGAAGACGCTGGGTGAAGGTGAGATTGCTGAAAATCTCGCCATCGCTCAGGACGATAGCGACAATATGATTCCGCATCACGCCGCCGCGCGTCGTGGTTGCACCGTAGCGGGTCGTTCGCATGACGTTATGCAGCACATAGCTGAAGAGGGATGTAGTAAGATCGCGCGTGGTGATGACCGCCGGAAAGATCACCTGCGGCTTGACGTGATCCTGCTGATTGATGCGCGAGGACACTTCCCCATGCTCAGACATCGTGCCATCTTCGTAAGGCGCGTTCAACGTAAAAACCTCATGGCTGACCGCGTAATCGGTGAGCGAGAACGCAGTATCCGAATACACCTTGCTCTTTTCGCTGCCACCATCCCCGATAGCGAACCCATAGGTGATACAATCCGGGCATTTGCGGCAGGATTTCACGTTGTAAATGCAGCTATCGGGGTCTTTCTCGTCCTCAGAAGTTGAAAGCAAACCGTAATTCCGCAGTAGTTCGCGTCCGTTCAGACGTTCTGGGGTGGTTTGTTTGCGCTTGAACAGAGTGATGCGTGTTATCGGTCTTGTATCCTCTATTCCCGCCGCCACCCGCACCCGGTTCAGTTCACCGTCGGTCTGGAAAAGCGCATAGCCTTCGGTCACGCGCAGCAGGACGATGTGCGCGTATTTTCCCATCGGACGAGCAGGTAGTTGGGTGTGAAAGAATTCGGTGTTTAACATGATGTCCATTTCTCCTATGTGGATAGCAAGTACAAAATGCGATCAGGCTTCGGATTCGTCGTCGGTATCTTCCGCGTCGCGCCCGCGTTCATCCCACTCCGCTTTCTGCATGTCACGGTACAGGACTTCACACGCGCTGCGAAGCAGGTTCAACTGCTTACCGCGCAATGCTGCTACGTCGCCGTTGAACACGCCGATGAACACATCGTTAACAAATGCCTCACAGAAGGCACGCATTGCCTCTTCACGCTGCGAAGGACTCACCCCTTTGGGGAAACGCCCGTCGGCAAGCCCTTTACTGACGCGATCCATAAACCGGTATAGTTCGCCGTAAGCGACCTCCACAAGCGCAGTAGCGTCTCCAAACAGGCGCGGATCGGCAACCAGCAGCGCGTCCGAGACGACACTGAGTGGGCGGAGAATGCTGTTGGCGTTGCCAATGTTCTTGGCGCGGTAAAACCCCCGATAGAGTTCGACCAGTTTTCGAGCATGGGACATCAAATCATCTCCTTGTTTACTGAATAGCGTTTCTGCATAAGCAATGTAACGGCGTATCTGCTCTGCCCCCAGCGGTTTATCATCACGCTCCTGCTTCTTCAGATAGTGAAACACGTAGAGGGGGGATTCCATCAACGAGTGTGCGATAGGCGACAGACGATGCCAGTTTTCTTTTGGCGGCTCGTATTCCGCGTCCAGATGAATGAGGTAGGCGGCTGTAAGGCGGGCAAGAGATTCCATCACCGAAGAATGATCATCAAGATCGTCTATCCGCAGCCGATTGCCGCCGACAAGCGCCTGTATCGCCGCGTGAGCGCCATCAAACCAGACAGTTTCAGGCAGGTCATTTGCTTCTAGCAGCAGGGGCACGCCCCCTTCACTGGCGACCACCTTCACGTCCAGACAGATGGGCAGCACCAGCGTCAGAAACGCGGGCAATACCCACGATTCGGTATCGCTTGGATCATTGAAATTGCGGAAGCCAACCATGAGGAATGTAGACTGCGCTTCTTCGCCATAGCGCACGACACGCCGGGATGGTTCTTCATCAAGGGCGCGTAGTAAAAACGGTTCGAGGCGCTGCCAGAACGAAGCATCCATCAGTGGATGTTTAGCACCGTTCAGCCGCGAGGCTTGCTCATTGAGCGCTCGCCGCAGTTCCTTATCGCTTAGACGCACATCCTTAAGCCACACATAGACACGCCGCATAAACCGCATGGTTTCGGGTGTGAAGAAATACGACGGATAGAAGGAGAGATAGCGCACGCGCTGTCCTTCCGCCGTGCCACCACTGTCCAAATTGATCATGAACAACTGGCGCAGGAGTTGTTCTAGCGCACAGATCGAACACAGGTTGCGCTTGTTGTCGCTCGCACCGATTTTGATCCGTCCGGTATAGACTCCCGGCTGGAATGCAACGGCGGTTTCGGCAGGCTTACGGGTGTTATAGGCGCTTCCGCAAATCGCGCAGACTGCACCACCGCGCCCCGCCTTCGCGCGGGTATAGCGTTCGAGTTCATTCGTCGGAGTGGGTACGGTAGTTTTCGTGCCGCCCAAGGTCAGCACTCGTGCCACGTAATCCGCCAGCGCCTCCCAGATTTCCTGATTTGGCAGGGCAGATTCCGGCAGGTCTTGTGGCAACGCCGAAGCAATTTCCTTAGAGGCGTAGTCCAGCCATTCCCAGACTTGATCGGGGCGTATGCCCGGCTTTCGCGCCAGCGCATGAGCCGCTGCCCAATACCAGTGGTAACGGATCCCTGTCCCCTCTCTTTGAGCAG
>DATGQJ010000396.1:0-3300 GCA_035304265.1 Oceanobacillus sp. | reverse complement strand
TTTCCGCTTGACGATAGCTGGATTCACCAAACTTACGGGCGAAATCTGGCATACAGCGGCATGTGGGCATTCGTGCCGGGCGTGCCGAGTGCTGCTTCGACTTCGCCGCTTTACACCGTTGTGCTGGCAGTTGGCTACCGGCTTGGAATACCGTTTCTTTTGTGGACGCATGGGCTTGGGGCGCTGGCGCTTGGCATCACCGGCATCATCGGCAGCCGGTTGGCAGAACGCGCCGCGCCGGAAATTCGCGGCATCGGGTTCGTGACCGGACTGGCGCTGGTGTTCTCATGGCATTTGATCTGGTCGGCGGCGTCCGGCATGGAAACCGCGCTTTTCAATATGTTGACGCTGCTGCTGATCTGGCTGGCATGGCGCGAAGGGGATGCGGAACGTCCATCGGTAGTGTTGCGCGGTGTGATCTTCGGTGTGGTAGCGGCGATAACGACGTTGGCACGCCCTGAAGGCGTGCTGCTGGCAGGGCTGGCAGGACTGCTGCTCGTCGTTGTCCGTATGAATGTGCGGTGGGTGTTGTTATGGGGCATTTCCGCCGCGATTGCTTTCCTGCTGGTGCTGTCTCCCTATCTGATCTTCAACCTGAATATCACGGGCGGGTTGCTCCCGAATACGGCGGCGGCGAAGCAGATGTGGGCGCGGGGCACGATTGTGTTCCAGTGGAGCTACCCTGAACGGTATTTACGGATGCTGTTCCCCATCATGGCGGGCGGGCAGTTGCTATTGCTCCCCGGTGCAGTGACCTTTGCGGCTGTGGCGCTGCGCCGCTTGCGGAAACAACGCGCCACCCTTTTATGGTTACTCCCTGTGCTGTGGAGCGCTGCACTTGTCGGCTTATATGCGGCGACCCTGCCACTGGCGTTTCAACATGGGCGCTACGTCATTCCGGCGATTCCGGCGCTGGTGGTCGCGGGTGTGATAGGAACGGCATGGATGTTGAAATGGGGTGTGCGTTCGCTTGGCACGCGGGTGATCACGCGCGGCATTGCAGTAGCGACGGCGTTGTTGTTCGCCGTTTTCGCCTTTGGAATAGGATTACGCGCATATCAGTTGGATGTCGCCGTCATCGATCAGGAAATGGTTGCTCCGGCGAACTGGATTGTGGAAAACATCCCACCCGATGACTTGCTTGCCGTCCACGACATTGGCGCGGTGGGGTATTTCGCGCAACGCCCGATTCTGGACATCGCGGGGCTGGTCAGCCCGGAGTTCATTCCGACAATTTTAGACCCGGATGCGATGTGGGCACTGATTCAGGAACGAGGGGCAGCCTACTTGATGGCATTTCCTGATCAAGTGCCGGGCGACGACGTGAACGACCCGCGCCTGTGTCCCGTATATGAATCAGAAGGTGAAGCAACATTCTTAGCAGGTGGTGATAAGATGACGATATACAGACTGTCATGGGATGGGCAGTGTGGCTAGTGTTGCACCCGAAATGCTGGTAAAGATACAATATTGTTATGGATGATTTATTCAAGAAACTCAATCTGCTGGTGAAATCCAGCTTGAACGATCTGGTCGGAGAGGGAACATCACGTTCTACGCCTCGACGACTGGGCAAGGATATTGACCGCGAAGTCGCCGCGTTACGCCAACGAGTCAATGATGCTCTGGACTATGAGCAGGAATTGAAGACGCGGATCGCTACGCTCGAAGAAGAAGTCGCCCGTTTTGACCAGCAGGCGGACGAAGCCCTGCGCCAACAGCGTGAAGAACAGGCGCGTTACATTATCGAGCAGATGCAGCGCAGCCAACAGCGGCTCACGATGGCGCGGGCTGACCTGCGTGAGCACCAGCTCGTCGCTCAAGAACTGATGCAGCGCGTGAACACGCTTGAGGCTTACGTCGCCGAGGCGAAACGCGCTCAACAGGATGCACTCGAAACAGCATCGGGCGGGCTTGCGGAGACGCTTCGTTCGGTACGCGAAAAATTAGGGCGAGAAATCACTTCATCCCAGGAATCCATCGAGGAACCACGAGCGCCGGATGCGCAGGCGATTGAGGACGATCTGGAACGCCGCCGCCAACGCCTGAGTAAGCGATAAGACTACGATGAAGAATGTACGCAGACTCCTTGTGGTTACGGGGGACTATGAAGTCACACAACGAGTGCGGCAGGTGTTGGGGGAAGAAGGCATTGCGGTACAGGCAGCTTACTCACACCTTGATGCGACCTACATGCTTCGGCAGACTGCGTATGAAGCTGTCTTCATCGACGCGGCGATGACCGACAGGCGTACTGGCGAAATGACGACAGCCGCTATCGCCCGTGAAGAGAATCACCCTCCGATTATCGCCTATCTCTCGAAAGAAGCCAGTAACGTCAGTGGCGATCTGGGCACCGAAATCTTCATCACGTCGCTGGATGACAAAAGCATCTATCGCGCGGTTTCGCAGGCGATGAAACTGCCCGATCTATCCGAACTGGATGTCACACGAGAGCTTATTTCTGAGCATCCAACCGTCCATGAGGTGTCGTCGTCGTGGCGCATCGAAGAAATACAGGCGCTTATCGACCTCAGCCGTTCGCTGACCGAAGTGCTGGACTTAAGCGAGGTTTTGAACCGAGTGGTGGAAGCCGCTCGTTATCTGACCGACGCTGAAGAGGGCATGATCCTTCTGCCAGATGGGGAAATGGGCGAACTCTATCTGCGTGCGAAAGTCGGCATCGAGTCAGAGGTCGCGCGTGCTTTTCGCGTAAAGACAAAAGATACACTGGCAGGACACGTCTTCGACACTGGTGAGGCGATTCTTGTTGGAGCGCAAGGACCTCAAAAGGTTAAAACCGAGTATTTCGTCAATTCATTGCTCTACGTTCCGATTCTTCTGAAAGGAACGCCTATTGGCGTGCTCGGCGTCAACAATCGCAATAAGCAGGACGTGTTTACGCCGCGCCCTCAGGAACTTCTGCTCAATCTTGCGTCCTATGCGGCAATCGCAATCGAGAACGCGCGGATACACGGCGAGAGCATCAAACGCGCCCGCGAACTGAAGGCGCTGGTCGAGGCAAGCGAACAAATCAATGCGTCGCTGTCGCTCAACCGCCTTCTGCCAAGTATTTGTGAGCAGATGATTCGCGTCCTCAACGTGAGCCACGCGGAGATTTTCGACTGGAATCCCGAACGCAACGAACTACGAACGCTCGCGCATTACCGGGAAATGGTCTGGCGGGCGGGGCACGAACCGGTTATCTACCTCGCGGAACGCCCGATGCTGCGTCAAGCGCTGGAAGAAAAAATCGACGTTTTGATGACCGTCGATTCATCGGAAGACCCCGATGAGATA
>DATGQJ010000395.1:0-2692 GCA_035304265.1 Oceanobacillus sp. | reverse complement strand
GTACCTGCCCGTTGATTTCGAACGCCAGCGCCGATTGGTCGCGCGGCAGCCAGCGTCCGGTGAACTCGAAGATTTCCTGCACGTCACCGCGCTGCACGACGTAGGTCGGACGAGCGACGGCGGGCGCAGTCGGGAACGGGGTAGAGGTGGGGGCAGCCTGTGCTTCCGGTTGCCCTACGTTGATATTGCCTTCCGGTGAACACGCCGCCACCATAACCAACACAAAAACGAGACATGGGAGAAGGATGCGAACTGGTCGAAACACATGCACTCCGAAAATCAGGCGTCGCCCAGTTTGACAATCGTAGTCAAGCGCTCACGGCTCATCACGATTGTCGTCAGCAGGGTCACGAAGAATAAAATACCCGCGAAGATCGCGTAGACCAGCGTAATATCTGACCACGCGACTCGTACCAGATAGGGTGGCAAGCCGTCACTGAAATCGAGCAGCGGTAGGAACAGCAGCGTCGTTGCCACGCCAATTGACGTGCCGCTCAAAATACCGGAAGCAGCCGCCATACCTTGCAGCAAAATCAAATAGATGCCGACGGACAAGCCGCCAAGTCCCATCGCCCGAAGCGAACCGAGTTGTGTTGCCTGAGCGCGGAATGCTGCCGTGGTCTGGACGATGGCGCTCACCAGCGTCAATACCACCGACGCGACAAACCCAACCGACAAGAAGCCGAGTACACCGCGACGGGATGGTGATGCCATCGCTTCCAGAAGTTCCGCTTCTGGGTCACGTAACTCGATGACTGGGAAGCCAAGCTCCCGCGCTCGCTGCCGAATCAGGTCGAGATCGGCATCCGGTGTGAGGCTCAACCAGTAATCGTGCGGAAGCGGTGTGCCAGCGAGTTCAAATATCGGGTCGATGTTAGTGATGACGAAAAAGCCGTTGTTCGGGTTCAGGGTGGGGAAGTAGTCGGTGAAGCCGACAATCGGCACCGTCGTGGTGTACCACTCGCTGAGTGCCGAAATCTGTAACTGAACCTCTTGATTGATGCGAAGGTTATAGGTCTCCGCTGTTTTCAGGCTGAGAATAACGCCGGTGCGGTTGCCCGCCAGACGGTTGAAGAGATCGGCATAGGGTTCGGGCGCATAATCGGCGCGAGAGCGTGTCACTGCTGCGATTGCGGCGCGGTCTACGCCGAGCGCTGTGCCTTCAAGCCGCTGCCCCGGCAAAACCAGCCGCGCCGGGAAACGCCCGACCCGCGAAACTTGTTCTACACCGGGGATGGTGAGCAGATCGTCCGGCGGGAGAATGTTGAACCCGGTCACGTTGATGGTTTGCTGACCGTCTTCGGTGGTTTCGCCCTGCTCGGTCTGCGCGTCCACCGCCGTGACGATGACGGCGTCCGCGCCGATGCGATAACTCACCGAGTCGGCGAGGCTGCGATCCAGCGTACTTGCCATCGACGCGGTAAAGCCCATCAAACTGAGCGTGAAGCCCATCATCAACAACGTGCCGCGATAGCGCCCAATCGAACGGGTGAGTTCGCGCAGCGCCATCAGCAGGGCAATGCTGTTGGTGTAATTGATGATGCCGGATGCAATCCGCATGATGACGGGCCACAGGCGCAAGAACAGCAGCACCAATCCGAGCGAGAAGATGGTTGGACCCAGAAATGTGAGCGGGTCGCTGAAGGGATTATCCGCCTGCGCACGAATGCCGCCGCGCTGCCAGAGCGTATATAACACGTAGGTCGCCGGAATCAGCAGCAGCATATCCAGATAGAGCCGCTGCCACCATGCCTTGGATGCCCGCGCTGAAGCCCGCTTGAAACTGGTGATGGTCTGGTTGCTAGTGCGCCATGCCAGTAACAAACCGCTGCTGGCGGCGATCAATCCGGTTGCTGCACCGATGCCAAGCGCCTGTGGGGTAAAGACGATGGTGAGGGTTTCCCCCACGCCATCGAAGCGCAGGAACGATGTTGTCTGCCCGACCAACTGCACGATGTATGGAGATGCAAGAATGGCGACACCAAAAGCCGTCCCCGCCAGAATCAACCACATCAGGAAATGCAGCCCCACAATCGCGCGGCGGCTCATTCCCCGACTGCGTAAGGTGACATCTTCCTGCTGCTGGCGGGTGACCAGCAATCCGGCGATCAGTGAGACGAAATATAAGACCAGCCCACCAACAGGCAGGATCATCAAGATCAACTGCTGGGTGAGAGCGCTGACTTCGCGGTTGAAGGCGTTCAAGCCATCAACAGGCGATTGGTCGAGGCGGATTCCGGGCAAGGCGGCGGTGATGTTGCGCTGTCCATCGGTGATGTTATTGAGCAGGCGTCCTACGTCGGCAGTTTTGACGGATGAGCCATCGAAGATGAGATACCATGCCGCTTCTTCGACGGGGTTATCTATATTTTCGACTGTTCGCCAGAAAACGTCAGGGGGCAGCAGGATCACCGCGTCGAAATATTTGGGCGTGAGAATCCATGCAGGGTCATTCTCGTTCTCTGCACGCCAGAGCGCGGCGACTCGTAAGGTAACGGGATCGCCGCCGGGACGCTGCGCGGTGAGTACGTCGCCGACCTGTACCCCCATGGTGTAGAGCATGACTTCCGGCACCATGACCGGGATTTCATCGCCTTCTGTGCTGGCTAACGTCTCTTCTGACCATTCGCCAGCAGTGATGACGATTTTGTCGTCAACCCCTTCCAGCATACCCAGCTTGAGCGGTCCCAGA
>DATGQJ010000394.1:0-2763 GCA_035304265.1 Oceanobacillus sp. | reverse complement strand
TGTGACGCTGATACCCTTCTCATCCTTGTCGATCCGGCTGGACCCGCCTGCCACACAGGTGAAACGTCCTGTTTTTACCGCACCTTGGAGGAAGCCAATGCCTGACATACTGGACGAACTACAAGCGATCATCGCTGACCGCAAACGCAATCCGAAGGACGGAAGCTATACCAATCGTCTCTTTGAAGAAGGTTCCAGCCGAATCGCGCAGAAGGTTGGCGAAGAAGCGGTTGAAGTCGTGGTCGCGGCTTTAACACAGGGACGAGAAGAACAGATTGGCGAATTCTGCGACCTGTTCTATCACACGCTTGTGTTGATGACCCAACTCGACATCAGTCTCTATGACGTGTTTTCAGAGTTGGAAAGACGACACAAAAAGAGCTAATCACGATGCTGGCTCAAGGAAGTAGTCATAGGCGCTTCCGATAAGTTGCCCTTCCGCCGTCCAGCCATCGCGCACGTCAATCTGCCACCAGATAAATCCATCGGCGCATTCTGGTCCGCCCACAATCGTGAATGGCGCCCCTTCTGGAAGGCGGGCGAATGATTCCCCTTCCAGACTCGGCGCATCGCGCACGTTCTGCTGGCGTCGCTGTGCGCCCTCTGGCGCGATCCGCACCTGTCCACGCATCCCCACATTCAAACGTGACGGCGGCGCACCCGCGCACACGATAGGGTGTGGTTGCACAATCACGGGAACGTCGGTTGCAGTCGGTATTGCTTCTGTGACGTGGGTGCTCGTAATCGACGGCGTTTCCGCGCTTGCTCCGCTTCCGCTGATTCCGCGTACAACCAGCACCAGCCCCACAACCAGAACGGCAACCAACGCCACCGCCCCGATCATCCATCCGCCGCGATTGCTCTTCACGGGAAGCGGGTGCTGCGATGGTAGTGGAACGCTCTTATCTCGCCCCGGAAGCGGATTCAACCGGATGCCACGCCGCCCCAGTTCCGAATGAAGCTGGCGCAGCGCCACGTCGTAAGGCTGGCTGTGGAAGTTGACGTATTGAATCCGGCTCAGTTGAAAATGCACCTTCGCCGGACGATGAAAAATCGGAACAACGGGCTTCTGCTGTTCGAGGTAATACTGCCACTCGTCCTCGACGTTGGTAGAAGCCATCGAATCCGGCGAGATGATCACGCAAAGCGCGTCACAGATGTCTAAGCCTTGTTGGATAGCGCGACTCCATTTCACCCCTGCCGGAATCGACTCAACGTCAATCCAGATGTCTGCTCCCAGATCGGAAAGCGAACGTGCCAACTGACGTGCGAAAGCCTCGTCCGCGCGGCTGTAGCTGATGAATAAACGCGCCATAGTTCTCCTGATCCGGGAGCAATTAATTGATAACGCCGATTATAGCCTATCTCTACGGCGGTGATGGAACGGTGGCGGCGATTTCAACTTCCGCATCGCGCGGGTTCAAATTGACCACACGTCCCCACAACCAACCGGGTTCGCCGTTCTCCAACGTGACCAGATACCAGACATCGCTGCCTTCGGTGCGGGCAATAACCGGCAGCGTTGTACCAACACTGAGCGCACCCAGCGACTCAAATGACGTGGCGGGACCACTTCGGGCATGAGCATTCGGGAAATTGACTGTCGCGGTTGTGCCTTCTGGTACGGATTCCGTGTTTTCATCTGAAGCCGCTTCCGTTGCTTCGGTTGCCCCATCCGCATCCGTAGGCTCAGCAGCAGCTTCAGTTTCCTCGGCGGCTTCTGTTGGTGCAGTGGTGGGCGGTACTTCAGTAGGTTCCTGCGTTGCATCCCCTCCACCGCAGGCGCTCAAAATCGCCAGAATGACGATTCCGAGCGCCACTCTCAATAAGATGTTGTTCATGTGTGCTTTCTCCCTTGATTCATCCACAATATGAACCCCCATCATTATGCCTTGTAACAATGCTCCCTTGCCATTATTGAACATTTACAGCTTCGCTGCTGAATTTTCAGCAACGATACGCTATGCTTGTCGTGTATTTAGAGGGGGATAACGTGGAGCAACCCGGCAATCGTTTTGTCGCTGAAACTACCTTTTACGTCCGCTACGCAGAAACCGACGCGATGGGCATCGTCCATCACTCCAGCTACATCATCTATTTCGAGGAAGGGCGCAGCAATTATGCGCGTCAGCGGGGTAGCGATTATGCCAGCTTCGAGCGCAGCGGCTATTACCTGACCATCGTCGAGGTTAATGCCCGATACCTCAAGCCTGCACGCTATGGACAGCGGCTCACGGTGCGCTGTTGGATCACCGAACTCAAAAGCAGGACGGTAAGTTTTGCATATGAAATCGTAGATGCCGAAACCGGAGAAATTCATGTGACCGGCATGAGCAAACACGTCTGCATCACCCATGATGGGCGCATAGCAACCCTGCCAGCGGAATGGCGACAGTGGGCGGACGCGCTTTGACAGTCCCTTCGCGCCTGTATTATAATTAAGATAACGTGAAACAATTGTGATTTTTGTAAAATAATCGGAGACCAATTATGGTTACATACGCTGAGCGTCCCTGGTTGAAGAAGTATGACGAGGGCGTTCCCGCCTCGCTCGAACCTTACCCACAAGTGCCACTCCACCAACTCCTACGAGATGCGGCGCAGAAGTACCCCAACAACATCGCACTCGTCACAAGTGCTCATCTGCCCCTTGCGGGACGTGTCCATGCGTCCCTGAACTACACACAGCTTGACCAGTATTCGGATGCGCTGGCAGCGGGACTCATCGACATGGGTTTGAAGAAAGGGGATCGGGTTGCGCTG
>DATGQJ010000393.1:0-4227 GCA_035304265.1 Oceanobacillus sp. | reverse complement strand
AATACCTCGAAATCGAGTTCGAGCGCGGCACGCCTGTGAAGGTGAACGGTGAGGCGCTTCCGGCGGTTGACCTGTTCATTCGCCTGAACCAGATCGCCGCTAAGCATGGCATCGGGCGGATGGATATGGTCGAAAATCGACTGGTGGGGATGAAGAGTCGTGGCGTGTACGAAACGCCTGCGGGGACGGTGCTGCGGCGTGCGCATCAGGCGCTGGAAAGCATCTGTCTCGACAAGCACACGATGCATTATAAGGATATTCTGGCGGTGAAATATGCCGAACTGGTCTACAACGGCTTGTGGTTCACGCGGCTGCGCGAGGCATTGGATGCGTTTGTCAACGTGACACAGGAAAACGTGAGTGGTACGGTGCGTCTGAAACTGTACAAGGGCAACGTGATTGTCGCAGGGCGGAAGAGTCCTTACAGCCTGTACCGCGAAGATTATGCTTCATTTGGCGAGGAAGACGTGTACAACCAGCAGGACGCCGAAGGCTTTATTCAACTGTTCGGCTTGCCGATGAAGGTAGAGGCATTGTTGAGCATCATGGGCACGGGGTCTACACGCTACCGCACGCCGGATTACAGCAAGTTCAAGAGAGACTAGAACGTGTTATGTACTTTGATGTCGAGATTGCCCCTCACCCTGCTTGCGTCGCTTCGCTTCGGCAAGCCGTCCCTCTCCCACGTGAACGGGGAGAGGGACATAGCCCCGGTGATCGCTCCCCTTCTCCCCGCCTGCGTGGGAGAAGGGGCTGGGGGATGAGGGGGTGAGTGCATAATACGCTCTAGCTATCAACCATGAAAAGATAGTTGAACCGCAAAGGCGCAAAGGACGCAAAGAGGAAAAGATAGGGGCAAGGTGATTCCTTGCCCTGTGAGGGTGTGGTGATGGAACAGGTCGTGATGTGGGAACGGGTGGATAGTGTGGCGTTGGAGCGCCTCACTTTGTCTGCGGTGAACGGCGTTACCCTTGCAAACGGGCTGGTGATCGGCTTGACCGAAGATAACCAGCCTTTTAAGGTGTGCTATTCGGTTGAATTCGGCAAAGAAATGAGCCGATTTGTCGGCGGAAGCAATGACGACTTTGTGCTGATTTACAAAGGTCACTGGCAAGATCAGCACGGACAACCGTTACCACAGTACGATGGCTGCACTTCGATTGACATTGCAGAAACCCCCTTCACCAACACTTTAGCGATTAAACAACTCAACCTCAAACCCGGCGAATCGGGAGAAATTACCGTCGCGTGGTTTCAACTTGCCCAAGCGACGTGGCAGCCTGATCGCCAGCGTTATACCTGCATTGAAAAGTCAGCGCAGGGGAGCGTGTACCAATTCGAGCAGTTGAGCAGCGGTTTTACCACCACTATACCTTTTGACGAAAGCGATCTGGTGATCGATTATCCCGGCTTATTCCGGCGAGTGTACCCGAAAGTGAGCGATAGATGACCCTGTGGGGTGGACGATTTTCCGAGCCATCGGACGACGATTTGCGGGCGCTGAATGACAGCCTGCCGTTCGATAAACGGATGTACAAAGAGGATATTCAGGGAAGTATTGCCTACGCGCGGGCACTGGTCGATGCCGGCATACTGACGGCAGAGGAGTCCGAGACGATTGTGCGCGGCTTGGAACAGGTGCGCGAAGAGTTTGACGCTGGCACCTTTGAGTTCAAGCAGGACGAGGATATTCACACTGCTGTTGAGCGCCGGCTGACCGAAATCGTGGGCGACGTTGGCGGCAAGCTGCACACGGGGCGCAGTCGCAACGATCAGGTGGCGACGGATTTTCGGTTGTGGACGGCAGATGCAATCGAGCAGATATTGAAGTCAATCAGCGACCTACAGGTGTCGCTTGTGGAGCAAGCGGAACGACACGCTGAGGTTGTGATGCCCGGCTACACGCATTTGCAGCCCGCACAGCCGATCATCACCGGACATTGGCTCATGAGTTATTTCTGGATGTTCATGCGTGATTATGCTCGATTGAAGGATGTGCGGCTAACGACGATGCGCGTGTCTCCGCTTGGCAGCGGCGCGTTAGCCGGAACTCCTCTGGAGCTTAATCGAGCAGCGTTGGCGGAACAGTTAAGGTTTGAATTTCCAAGTGAAAACAGCCTCGATGGGGTGAGTGACCGTGATTTTGTCGCGGATACCCTCTACGCACTCTCTATGCTCGGCATTCACCTGAGCCGACTTGCGGAAGACCTGATCATTTACAGCAATCCGTTGTTCGGCTACGTGACGCTGAATGACCGTTACAGCACAGGGTCGAGTTTGATGCCGCAGAAGCGCAATCCCGACCCGATGGAACTGGCGCGGGGTAAGGCGGGACGGCTGATCGGCAACCTGACCGGATTTCTGACCACGCTCAAAGGGCTGCCAAGCAGCTACAACAAAGACTTGCAGGAAGATAAAGAGGCGCTGTTCGACTCGGTAGACACGATCACCAAGATTCTTCCCGTAATCACGGCGGTGATTCGCACACTGAAGATCAACCCGGAAAAGATGCGGGCGGCGCTGGATGAAGACATGCTGGCAACCGATCTGGCGGATTATCTGGTGCGGAAAGGGATGCCGTTCCGTCAAGCGCATCACGTGGCAGGAAGGGCGGTGCGCTTGGCAGGAGAGCGCGGGGTGAAGCTGTCCGAGTTGACGGTAGAGGATTTACGCGGATTATCGAAGTTGTTCGAGGCGGACGTGCGCGAGGTGTTCGATTTCGATGTGTCGGTGGCGAGGCGAAAAGCCGACGGCGGCACAGCGCCGGAATCGGTGCGAAAACAGATCGTAGCAGCACGGCAGCATTTAGGACTTGAGAGAGACTAGACGGATTGCACAAACGCGCATATGCGGGATATACGAACTTTTCGTTTATCCCAAATTTGTCTGGCAGAGGGGTTGACAGCGTTGTGGATAATGGTTACGCTAGATTGCAATCTTTTCGGCAAATTGAGATAACTTGATGTCTGGTAACAAGTCTCTCAACACCATCCTTAGCCTCATCGTCATTATTATCGTCCTCGTCCTTAGCGGCGGCGGATTATAATGGCTTGGGTGGTGTCAAAAGACGCCGAGTAAACGAGTAGACAAAAAGCCCCCAAGCACGGGGGCTTTTTTTATGTAAAGGAGTGGGGTAATGAACGGGCGATATGAAGTGACTAAAACACAGTCAACTACTGAGGCTTCTCAAAACGCGCCTGCGCAGCATCAGGACGAGCAGCAGCCGCGCAGTTTCGATAGTGACGCGCAGCAGCCAACTCATGACGCGCTTTCCGACATTTACAACCGGGGATACTCGGCTTAGGGCGGAAAGCGCGTTTTATTTTTCACAGGAGAGAACAATGCCAGCGCCTTACATCTGGAAAAACGGGGAATTCATCGCGTGGGAGGATGCCACCGTTCACGTTACGACCCACGCCCTGCATTACGGTTCAAGCGTATTTGAGGGTATACGCGCTTATGCAACGCCCGAAGGTCCGGCGGTGTTCCGGCTTCAGCCACATACGCGGCGTCTGATCAATTCGTGCAAGATTTCGCGCATCGACCTGCCGTTCAGCGAAGATGAGTTGAATGCCGCCGTCATCGAGACGATCCGGCGTAATGGGCACGAGGCGTGCTACATTCGTCCGGTGGTGATGCGCGGGGCGGGTCCGCTGGGCGTGGAAGGGCGCAAGAATCCGGTGGAAACCTTCATCTTCACGATGGAATGGGGACGCTATCTCGGCGCGGAAGCGATTGAGAACGGCGTTGACGTTCACGTGAGTTCGTGGCGGCGAATCGCGCCGGATACGTTTGCATCACTGGCGAAGATCGGCGGGCAGTACGTCAACAGCCAGTTCATCAGCATGGAAGCGCATGATCTCGGCTTCACCGAAGGGATCGCGCTGGATTACAACGGACAGGTCAGCGAAGGTGCTGGCGAAAACATTTTTGTCGTTTACGAAGGCGTTGTTTATACCCCAAGTATCAATTCGTCAATTTTGATGGGGATCACGCGCGACTCGGTTTTGACCATTCTGAAGGATTTGGGCGTGGAGGTGCGGTTTGAAGCGATTCCACGCGACATGCTCTACATTGCCGACGAGATTTTCTTTACGGGGACGGCGGCGGAAATCACGCCGGTGCGTTCGGTGGACAAGATCACCATCGGCAGCGGGAAGCGCGGAAAGATTACGCAGGCAGTTCAGGAAGAATTTTTCACCATCACGAGCGGCAAGAAAGACCCAC
>DATGQJ010000392.1:0-3863 GCA_035304265.1 Oceanobacillus sp. | reverse complement strand
GCGCAGCATTGTCGAAATTCATCGTGGCAAAATCTGGGCGGTGCCGCGTCCTCGCGCCGAGGGCGGCTGCTTCCAGTTCACGCTGCCAACCGTGCGGCAGTAGGTTATTCAAGAAAGCTGTCTAACTGCGCCACGATCTGTCGGTCAATATCGTCACGCACAGCGCGAAAAGCCGCCAGCTTTTCCTCATGCGTTCCTTCAACTTTCGCCGGATCAGGAAATCCGACATGAACTCGCTTTCCCTGTCCGACCCAGATCGGACAGTTCTCATTGGCAGCGTCGCATACGGTGATAACCAGATCAAACGCGCTCCCAACGAACTCCTGCACATGCTTGGAACGTAGCTGCCCTGTATCAATGCCAAGATCGCTCAACGCATGTATGGCATAGGGATGCACCTGTCCGGTGGGCTGCGTACCTGCGCTCACCGCATACCAGTCATCGCGCCGTGCATTGACCAACGCCTCTGCCATCTGACTACGGGCTGAATTCCCTGTACAGAGAATGAGGACTCGTCGTTGAGTCATTGCAGAATCCTTCAGAATCAAAGAAGGTGAAGCACAGCCTCACCTTCGCAAACATTATGCCGGGCAGCATTGCGGTTCCGCAATCGGGCAAATCACCATTTCTCTTCTGTGAGGGGTCAATGCTGCCCGCAGACGAGTAAACTGCCGCCCAACCATTGCCACCCCTGTAGCCAGTAGATCATTGGGTTCGCGCACCTGCTCAACAAGGCGGTAATGATTCGCTTGCTGCTCCATTTCTCGAATTTTGTATGTTGCGTAATAATCAAAATTCACGACGCTCCTCCTACTGCGGCTTGTATGCCGTAATCCTCGCGCTGTAAATGCGCGGCATCCCCGGTTTGCGCTCGACAATATCTTCAGCGTTCGTCTTATCCACTACCTGAATATCGGTGAATCCGGCTTCACGCATCATGCTGGTATAGAGGTCAACGTCGATTGCGCCAACGACGCAATCCGCCCACTTTGCGGCGTCGGCACGTAATTCTTCGCTGAATTCACCCTCGGTCACAATATCACTGACGGAAATCCGACCACCGGGCTTGAGCACGCGGAACGACTCGCGGAATACGGCGGGCTTATCTGGCGACAGATTGATGACGCAGTTGGACATGATCACGTCGATGCTGTTGTCCTGAACGGGTAACGCCTCGATAAATCCACGCCGAAACTCTACGTTATGAACACCCATCTTCAACTTATTCGCATTCGCTTTTTCCAGCATTGCCGGGGTCATATCCACGCCGATCACGTAGCCAGACTCCCCCACCTGCCGCGCCGCGAGAAAACAATCGATTCCGCCGCCACTGCCCAGATCGAGTACGGTTTCGCCCTCGCGCAGGCTGGCAATACTTACAGGATCGCCACAGCCAAGCGAAAGGTTGACGACATCCTCCGGCAGCCCTTCGAGCGTCGTATTGTCGTAAAGCTGGACGGAACCATCACCACAACAGTTTGAATCGCCGCAACACGAGCCACCGCTGGTGGCAATCGAGCCGTATCGCTCTTTGACAACATCGTGAATCTGAACGTTGCTTTCGGACATGGTATCCCCCTTATATAGATAAACTTCGATATAGAGAGCAAAATAAAAAAACCGCCTAGCGGAATCCCTCGAGAAACTGCTGCACAGAAGCAACAGTATCCCGGCGGATGCGATGGTACACCCAGAGTCCACGCTGCTCGGACTCAATCAGCCCTGCATCCCGCAGAATCTTGAGATGATGGGAAATCGTCGGTTGGGTGAGATCGAAACACGCCTCGATGTCGCACACACAGATTTCCGTATTCGCCTGATGGATGATGTCGAGCATCTTCACCCGCACCGGATGGCTGATCGCCTTGAACAGCGAAGCGAAATGCTCGGCTTCCTGATCGCTCATGGTGCTGGGCGTGCAGCAGCTCTCGCCAACCTGTTCAATTTCGATCATCGGATCAGACGTGTTCGTAGGTGTACTCATGATTTTCAATATATCCACTATATCGAAGTTTGTCAATATAGTACCGCGAATTGGTTGGCGGAAACGTGAATCCGTAAGGGCGAGACACCGCCTCGCCCTACAGATACATACTGCTGGATTTAACGATTATCCGCTACGGCACTGCCGTCCAGTAGGGTTCCTGCTCGTAGAAGTCGTAAACGTCGTGATACCACTGCCCGTTTGGAGTCTTGGGCCAGTTGTCCTTATCGAAGCCCGGCGCACGTTCCAGCAGTTCTTTGTGCGCATCCATAACGAGCCTCTTGTTCTCGGTGTCCACTTCGAGCGACTGCCACGGTATAGCGAACAGCTTGTTGCCGATACCCAGAATGCCGCCAAACGACAGCACCGCATAGGCAATCCGCCCCGTGTGAATGTCGATCATGATCTCTTCGAGCTTACCCAGACTTTCGCCAGCACGATTGCGCACTTCAGTACCAATCAGCGTCTTGCTCGACAAAGCAAGCGGCTCCTGAGCCTGAGGCTGTTGCTGGTGTCTTACGTTGCTGGACGCATTAAAAGCCGAACTGTTCTGCATGGTGAAACCCCTTCCCAAGTAAAATTCACTGATAGAGTCAGTTTAGTTAATTAAGATTAAAATTAAATTAGCTAGAGGTAGATATTCATCTGCACCTCATTCAGCCTTCGCGTAGATGTGTTACGCTGATGATGATTGCAACTTTCAGGAGGTGAACGTTGTCCCACACTCCGAATCGCTGGAAAGGTCTGTCGGTGGGTATTGTCGGCGGGCTTGCCGGAGCTATCGCCCGACATTATTACGAGCATCAGATTGTGCCGCGCTACTTTCCTCCGCTTGCGCCGCCCGCCAACCCTGACAGCGACAAACCCGATCCGGTAGAGGCTCGCGCTTACTTCGCGCCGCAATATCGCGCCGATGAAACCGCAACTCAAACGGCGGCACGACTGGGTTACAAGTTCCTCAATGGCAGCGAACCGCGCGAAGCGGAAACAATGGCACTTGCCGTTACGGTAACTGAAGTGGCTCAGGGTATCGCAGCAGGCGCAATTTATGGTGGGACGCGCACCACAACTCGCGCACGCGACATTGCCGGTGGCTTTTTCTACGGTATCCGCCTATGGCTTGGCGAAACCATCGTGGCGGCGTTACTCGGATTTCGTCCCGGTCCCACGCGCTTTTCGTTTGAACAACATGCTCGACTGCTGACCGCCTACTGGGTTTATACCTTCACAACCACAACAGTAACCCGCCTGCTCTATCGCTTGCTTTCGCCGGAGGATTGGAGATAGCACTCGAATCGGCGCTATGATTGTTCCTGCACAGCAAAGGAACAATGAAATGGCAAAACTTGATTCGTACCTTGCACGTAAAGCCGAAGCCGTCAAACAGCGACAGGCAGATTTTCAGGCGAACCCCGATGCGGCAGTCGTCACACTGACCGCCACGTCAAAGGTTGCAGGAATCACGGGGGCGCGTCCTACCCGGATGGGAGAAACCGTCGTCATCAGCGATTCAGGACCCGGACTGGCAGGACACGCGCTTGGACCGACCGCGCCGGAAATGCTGCTGGGTGCGCTGGCAAGCTGTCTTGTCCACACCTATCTGCTTCAGGCGGTTCTACTCAATATTCCTATCGATCACGTGGAAGTGACCACATCGGGGACGCTGGACTACGCAACGGTGGTTGGGCTGCCCTACGAGCAACCGCCGCGCATGGAAAATATCACCTACACGGCACACGTCGAAACCAGCGCATCAAAAGAGCAAATCGAAGCGCTTCACACCGCTGTTGAGGAAACCTGTCCGGTGCTGAATACGCTGCGTTTCCCGGTTGAAGTCCGGCACGTCAAGGCGGAAAAACCCTCGTAGTGTCACGCTTCT
>DATGQJ010000391.1:0-2970 GCA_035304265.1 Oceanobacillus sp. | reverse complement strand
CGTGAACCGCTCTATCGGATCGGGGCTGAGATCCGGATGGGTCACAATGGCGGTGCCACGTCCAACCGTCAACTCAGTGAGCATCGGAACGGTAGACCGAAAAAGGAAATAGTGAACGCCAATCCCAGAAGCAACGCAGATGACGCAGAAGATGGCAAATGAAACCAGCAGCACCGTCCATGCTAAGCGCTGCGCTTTACGCTCGCGTTCGTCTATCGAGGGTCTTTTCGCAACAGCTTCTGTCACGGTATATTCCCAATGTTCAAGGCAAATGGAGTGATTATAGCATAAGGCGCGTCCTATCTCGACGCGACAAAGCGCCTCCAGTATAATAGGCGTGGTAAGAAGCTGCCGTTTTTTTGGAGCAAAACAATATGTCAGGACACAGTAAGTGGTCAACCATTAAGCGCAAAAAAGGCGCAGAAGACGCAAAGCGCGGCAAGATTTTCACCCGCATCGCCCGTGACATCGCACAGGCTGCGCGTGAAGGTGGTGGTGACGAAAACGCCAATCCGCGTTTGAAACTCGCGGTTCAAAAAGCCAAAGCCGCGAACATGCCCAAAGAGAACATTGAACGCGCGATCCTACGCGGGCTGGGCAAGCTCGAAGGTGCGGCGGAGATGGAAGAAGTCACCTATGAAGGCTACGGTCCCGACGGCGTGGCTTACCTTGTCGATACCTTGAGCGACAACAAGAATCGCACCCTCTCCGAGGTGAAACACGCCTTCAATAAAAGCGGGGGCAACATGGCATCGGCAGGGTCGGTGGCATGGCAGTTCGAGCAAAAAGGTGTCATCACGCTGCAAGGCAATAATCTCGACTTCGACGAGGTGTTTCTGGTCGCCGCCGAAGCAGGCGCGGATGACGTGGTAAACGAAGACGGCACGATCATCGTCTATACGCCGCGCGAACTGCTTGCCGCTGTCGAAAATGCGCTGACTTCCGCAGGTTACGGTGTTGAAGAAGCGGAACTGCGCTGGGAAGCCAAAAACTACGTCGATCTGCCCCTCGATAAAGCGATGGCGAACATGCGGTTGATGAACGAGTTGGAAGAACTGGACGACGTACAGTCGGTTGCCACCAACCTTCAGATCACCGATGAGGTTATCGCCGCGTTCGAGACCGCTTGATGCTCACACTAGGCATCGATCCGGGAACGGCAACCGTCGGCTATGGGCTGGTGCGCGAGTTGCAAGACGGCACCCTTCAGGCGGTGGATTACGGCGCGATCACAACGCCGCCATCGCTGCCGATGCACGAGCGTTTGAAGATCATCTTCGAGACACTGACGCAGTTGATCCAGTCGCACCAACCGGATCGCGCGGCGGTGGAATCCATGTTTTTCGGCAAGAACGTCACGACTGCGATCACTGTTGCACAGGGTCGCGGCGTCATCTTGTTGGCATTGACGCTGGCAAAGCTGCCGATTTACGAGTACAAGCCGAATTTTATCAAGCAGTCGATTTCAGGGTACGGCGGCGCGAAAAAGCCACAAATGCAGGAAATGATTCGAATGCTGCTGTGCCTTGATTCGATTCCACGACCCGATGACGCTGCGGATGCGCTGGGGATCGCGATTACCGACATCCACAGCGCACGTTATACGGCTCTTATGGAGTAAGGATGATCGCCAGTCTTCAGGGAACGCTTGCCGAAAGCCGCGCCGATCACGTGGTCGTGGTCGTCGGCGGCGTGGGCTTCAAAGTGTTCGTGCCAGTCAATTCGGTGAACGCGAATGTCGGTGACGAGATTTTCCTGCACACGATCATGCTGGTGCGCGAGGACGCTATCACGCTGTATGGGTTCGTTTCCCCTGCTGAGCGTGAGGTGTTCGAGCGTTTGATCACGGTCAATGGCGTGGGTCCGAAGATGGCGCTTGCGATTCTGGGGACGATGAGCATTGATCGGCTGCATTCCGCGGTTGCCAGCGGTCAGTTTGAACTGCTCACCCGCGTGCCGGGGGTGGGCAAGAAAACCGCCGAAAAGATCGTCTTCGAGTTGAAGGATAAGCTCAAAGGCGCGGACGGCTTGATCGCCGCAGCCTCATTTACCGATGTGAACAAAGACGTACTGGATGCGCTGATCTCGTTCGGGTACAGCGTGGCGGAGGCACAGGCGGCTCTCCAATCGTTACCGCCGGATACGCCACAAGACTTCGAGGAACGAATGCGGCGGGCGCTACAATACTTCGTGTAGCTCGCGTTTATCAGACAGAAGTTGGAAAAGGGTTGGTGAGATTCATACCAACTTCGAACGACTGGCTATGCCAAACCGTGTTACGCTTTAGAATTTATGTTCTCCACCAAAAGGATGAGCGATGCTCGCTGAAATGATCGGGCAACGGGTGGACGTGCTGGATAAGGGATGGGTTGAACTGGTGGATTTCATGCCCCACCCTTCTACCGGCATCTCTGGCGACCTTGCCATCGTCAACGCTGCGCGGGTCAGCTTCTTAGGTGAAAGCAAGGGTCCCGAAGCCGATAAGAAGCTGCTGTTCTATTTGATGCGCAATCTACACACAAGCCCGTTCGAGATGGTGGAATTCAAGTTTCGGGTACGCGCCCCACTGGTCACGTACTGGCAGTGGATTCGGCATCGTACTTTCCATTACCAGTCGGCAAACGCACAGTCCGGGCGTTACACACCGTTCGAGGAAACCGATTTTTACGTGCCGAGCGTGTGGCGCAAACAGGCGAAAAGCAACAAGCAGGCGAGCGAAGGCGAACTCGAACCCGACATCAACGCGGCACTGATACAGAAATTGCAAGCCTTCTACGAAGAAAGCTACAAGCTGTACGCAGAGGCATTAGAGGCGGGCGTTTCTAAAGAGATGGCGCGGCTGTTCCTGCCGGGATTCAGCGTGTATTACACGTGGGTGATCAAAGTCGATGCGCTCAACCTGATGAATTGGATTCGCCTGCGAATGGCGTCCGACGCGCAGTACGAGATTCGGGTTTACGCAGAAGCGAT
>DATGQJ010000390.1:0-6580 GCA_035304265.1 Oceanobacillus sp. | reverse complement strand
CCGCGACACGCCGAGCCACATCGACAATCCCTACTGGTCGCACACGCTCGGTAATCGCATCGTCCTGAAAGGGTTGCCGTTGGGCGGTCTCGTCCTCGCCCGTCATGACAATCCCTTCACCGATGAAGAACGAACGCTGCTTGAAATCGCCGAAAAACAGATCGACTCGGCAATCATTCAGGCGCGTATGAACTGGAAGATCATCCAGCGCAACCGCGAACTCAACGCCATCTACCAGATTGACCGTCTGCGCGACCATATCGGCGACGAAAACAGACTCATCACCACCTTCGCCGATTCGCTGATCGAATGGTTCAGCGCCGATTTCACCATGATCGTGCTGCGCGAGGGCGATTCCACTTCGATCCGCAGCCTGATCGACAAGCGTAATCTCCCGCCGGAAGTGGTTGACGAAATACGGAACAACGCGATTGACCTTGACATTCCACAGATCATCTCAACGTCCGTAACCGGACTGATTTTGCTTGCTGCCCCATTCATCGTCGGTGAGCACCGAATCGGCGCTGTCATTGTTGGGCGCAATCGCATGTTCACCCTCGCCGACCACCGCCTGCTTTACGCCATCACCAGCCAGATGGATTCAGCAGTCATGCACACGCGGGTGCAGTCTCAGCTTGCACAGCACGCCAAAGAGTTAGAAATCATCTACCGCATTGACCGCATCCGCGATACCGAAACCGATTTCGACGTGATGCTCAATCGCATCCTCGCCGAACTCATGGGCGCGGTCTCCGGCGAACTCGGCTTCATTATGCTGTTCAGTGAAGATGTGGAGCAGCAGCTTGACCTGAAAGTCTATACTTCTGAGGGGTTGCCCACGTCCGGCGAGTTTCAGGAGTTTATTCACACCATTGCGCGGCAAGCACTAGACTCGGCGCAGCCCGTCTACCGTAATCATCTTGAAGGGGCGATTCGCTCGGTTATCGCTGTTCCCCTCATCCTCAACGAGCGCATCATCGGCGTGTTCGGTGCAATGAACAGCACCGACCCGGACGGATTTACCGAAAACGACAAAAGCTTGCTGCTGGCAATTACCAGTCAGGTCGATACCGCCGTCTTTGAGCGGTTGGAGCGTCGCCGCATTCGTCGGGTGTTGGGGCGCTCGGTAGACCCAAAAGTGCTTGAATATCTCTTAAAGAAGGCGAATACCCACATCCTCGAAGGCGAACGCCACTACATCACCGTGCTCTACGCCGATATGCGCGATTCAACCGCGTGGGCGGAAAGCACTTCGCCGGAAGAATTCGTCGCTACCAGCAACGAGTTCTTCTCGCGTATGGCAGACGTGATTTTCAAATACGGTGGCACGCTCGATAAATTCGTCGGCGATCAGGTCATTGGTCTGTTTGGAACGCCTATCGAATTGCCCGATCATGCTCAACGCGCCGCCCGCGCCGCCTTAGAGATGATCACGGTTCACGACACCTACCAGCGAGAATTACAGCAGCATGGGCGCGGATTGCCTGAAATCGGTATTGGACTTTGCTCCGGCGAAGTCATCTCCGGTGAGTTCGGTTCACCCATCAAAACCGAGTTCACCGCAATGGGACGCGCCATGCATTTAGGTGCGCGGATTTGCGCCGCCGCTCAACCGGAGCAAATTCTCCTCAGCCATTCGACCCGTGAATTGCTATCAGAAGGTTTTGAAATCAGGGCACAACCGCCACTCACTGTAAAAGGTATTGCCGAGCCAGTTGCTATCTACGAACTCATAGACGTTGTAGGCACACCCGATGCTCAATGAGTCAATCCATTATCGTGACGGAGACTTATACTGTAATTCCGTTCCCATCGCCGAAATCGTCGCGCAGACGGGAACACCGGTCTACATCTACAGCCTGCCCCGCGCCCTCGCCAACCTCAAAACCATCCAATCCGCATTTCCCCGCGCCCATATCCATTTCAGCGCCAAATCCAACGCCAATCTCGCCGTCCTTCGCGCCCTCATCAATGCAGGCGCGGGGATCGATGCGGTCAGCGGAGGCGAAATCCACCGGGCGCTGCTCGCCGGAGCCAAGCCTGAGGCAATCGTCTTTGCGGGCGTGGGCAAAACCGCCAACGAGTTGTTTTTCGCCGTCGATCAAAATATCGGCTGGTTCAACGTCGAAAATGTCGAAGAGGCACATCTGCTCAATGCTATCGCTGGCACGGCGGGCAAAACCGTCCGTGTCGCCCTGCGCTTCAATCCCGACGTAGCCGCCAATACCCACCCCCACATCGCCACCGGACACGGCGGTGCGAAATTCGGCTTATCCGCAGACGCTGTTCGTGACCTGCTGGAAAACCGCGCCGACACACCGAATCTCCGCTATGAGGGCATTCACATTCACATCGGCAGCCAGCTACATGATACGAACGCAACCGTACAAGCCGTCCGCGCCGCCCTCGACCTGATCGCCCCTTATCCCTTTATGACGACTATCGACATCGGCGGCGGCTTTCCTGCGCTCTACCAGCCAGACGAATCGCTGCCAACCGCTGCCGACTTTGCCGCCGCGCTTGAACCGCTGTTACAGCGTTACAACGTCATCTTAGAGCCGGGTCGCAGCATCATCGCCGATGCCGGATTGCTCGTCGCTCGTGTTTTATACGTCAAGCAGCAGGGTGAGCAAACCTTCCTCATCACCGACGCGGGCATGACCGAGCTTATCCGCCCTGCGCTCTATAACGCCCACCACGAAATTGTCGCTTTGCACCTGAGCAGCAATACGAATATAGAAAAAGCCCCTCTCTCCCCGTCCGCAGGAAGTGAGAGGCAAACTTACACCGTTGTCGGTCCCATCTGCGAAACCGCCGATACATTGGCAAAAAGTGTCTCTTTACCACCCACTCAGTCCGGCGATTACCTCGCCATCCTCAGCGCGGGGGCATACGGTATGGTCATGGCGAGCAACTATAACGCTCGTCCACGCCCGCCTGAAGTGGTCATCACTGAAGATGGTCAGCGCTGGCAGGTTGCCCGCCGCCGCGAAACCTGGGCTGATCTCGTCCAGTATGAAATCGAATTAATGTGAGTTACGGATAACCTAGAAGCATTCACCTCACCCCCGCCTCTCCACAAAGTGGAGAGGCGGGGGTGAGCTTGCCTGAACTCAAAACCTTGTCCATAGCCAACGTTAATCACTTCTTCCCTAACGCATACGCCACCAGATCGAAGCTCTCATTTTCCATCTGTTCTTTGGTCAGGGGCATATCGTCGAGCAGAATGAATTCGATGGCGTCCATGTCGCGGTCCCGTTTCACACCCGCCGCCGCTTGCAGCTTCCCATTCGTCACGTAAAACGCAATGAAATCTCGATCCTGCGCTTTGCCCCGAAAAATCACGTCATCATATTCAGGCGCATATCCCACATACCGCAGTCCAATACCCGCCTGATTTGTCCAGAAAAACGGCACGTGATTGTTCACACTATCTTCGCCATCTTTCAGCATGTTACGGGCGGCGATCATTCCGTGCTGCTGCGCCAACCGCCAGTGTTCGATACGCGCACGCTGTCCACTCCCGTCGTCATATCGCGCAATATCGCCCGCCGCGTAAACGTTCGGGTCGTTTGTCCGTAGGTGCGCATCCACCAGCACCGAACCTTCTTTTTCATCCATTGCCAACCCGGAATCTTTCAGGAAATCCGTCGCCGGACGCACGCCGACACCTAACACCACGAAATCCGCCGGGAGCGTTTCGCCGCTGGTGAGGGTCACGCCGTTCACACGACCATTTTCCGTATTGAACTGTTTCACGCCGTTATTCAGCCGGAACTGTACCCCGTTTTCCTCGTGAGCGCGGCGGAACATCTCACCAACCGCCGTGCCAAATTGCTTTTCAAACGGAACGCTCTCCGGGGCAACCACCGTGACCTCGACATTACGTGCCCGCAGCGAAGCCGCGACTTCCAAACCGATGAAACTTGCGCCCACAACTACTGCCCGTCGCCCCGCCTCAGCCGCTTGAATAATCGCGTTCGCGTCTCCCAGATTACGCAGCAAAAACACGCCTTCACTCTCAACGCCGGGGACGTTCCTCAGCGTTCTTGGCGTGCCACCTGTCGCCAGCAGCAGTTTGTCATAGCGATAACTCTCGCCATCCGCCGTTCGCACCGTCCTCGACTTGGTATCAATTCCTGTCACTTCCGTATTCAGCATCAATTCGATGTCGCGCTCGGCGTACCAGTTCAGCCCACGCAGCGGAATCCAATCCGGTTGCGCTTTGCCCGCCAGATAATCTTTCGACAAATTGGGACGGTCAACGGGTGCTTCCGGCACAGCACTCAGAATCACAATCCGCCCACGATACCCCTGTCGCCGCAGTTCTTCCGCCGCGCTTGCGCCAGCCGCGCCGCCGCCCACGATCACGAATGTGCGCCCGTCCGCCGGGTCAACCTTGCCCTGCGGTTCGCGCACGTTGTCGTGGGGCAGGGTCACGTAGAGATCATCACCATCCAGCCGCACCGGAAACCGCGCCAGATCGTTCAGTGTTGGAGGTTCGAGCCGAACCGCACTTCTCACATCAAAACAGGCATGATGCCAGGGGCATATCAACGTATGACCTTTGAGCAATCCATTGTTGAGTGGAGCACCGTAATGGGGGCAATTGCCGCCGAAAGCGTAATACTGCCCTTCCACCCGCGCCACCACGACAGGTTTCCCTTCCAGTTCCAGCCGCGTCATTTCGCCGTCTTGCAGCAGGGTGCTTGCCGAACCAATGTTGTGCTCTGCCATATCGCTCTCCTTCAATAAAGTGGATATATATAATGTAACGTAGGCAAAAATGCTTCTGGATGAGGATTTTCTAGAACTGTACCTTCGGACAGGTCATCAAAACAACCACTCCGGGTTTTCAAACCCGCCGTATTCCTGTATCGCCCCGTAGATATGCTGAACGAGCGCCGTGCTGTTCACACGTAGTCCACAAACACCGTTATGAAGCGTCTTCTGGCTGTATTCGCTCCCTTTTTTCACCTGTGTTTTTCGCAGCGCGGAGGGCGGCAAACTTAGCACATCCAACCAATATCGTTCAATTCTACGCATTTCATCCGGCTCAGAACTATGGCAGTGGATGTAAACCGTCATTGCCTCATCCGCAACGTGCATCTCTTCACGCAAAAACCGTATGAACATTTGCATCATGTTGGGATCAGAATTGACAAAATAAACCGAGTTTTTCTTTTTCCCTCCCTCTGCCCAGTACAGCATACAACCTGCAAGGTGCAGCGGACGCATTTCACGCGCCTTTTTTCGCCCTTCTGCTTGATAGGCAGCTCGCAGTTTGCGAAACTTCTCTCGGTTTTGAGATGCGCCTTTGTTCTGCGCTCCAAATCGGTGCTGCTTCTTCTTCAGGTTTTCGATTTGCTCTATGGAGAGGGGAATATCGCGTACCCAGATACTTGCCGAGGCTTTGGACACGTTGAGGAGCTTCGCAATCTCCCTCACCGATTTTCCTTCAGCCCGTAACCGTCTCGCCTCTTCACGTATCTCGCGTTTCATAATCTAAACCTCAGTCTATTGCAACCAGCAGAATAGTGCCGAAGGTTTAGAAAATAGGCAACAAAAAACCCATCTGGTTGATGGGCTTTACTTGGTGGCGACGATAGGATTTGAACCTATGACCTAGCGGTTATGAGTCGCTCGCTCTCACCAACTGAGCTACGTCGCCGCGCTGTGATTTTTAAAGAAAATAGCGGGGGTAGGATTCGAACCTACGGCCTCCGGGTTATGAGCCCGACGAGCTACCACTGCTCTACCCCGCATCGTATCGTGCAAGAATATTATCATGCGCCTTCCCTCATGTCAACGGTAAATTTAACACTTGGGCTGACTTTTTCTGTCAGCCCAATGGGTTAGCGCGCCAGCAAATCACCTTCCGGTTCTTTGTCCGCCATCACCTGCTTCAGTTCGATGATCTGGTCACGCAGCAGCGCGGCTTTCTCGAATTCCAGCGCCTTCGCCGCGTTCTTCATCTCCGTTTCCAGTTCCTTGATCATGCGGTGCAGTTCGTCCTTCGGCAGCATTGCAATGTTGAATCCATCTCCTGCCGCTGCCTGCTCCTCTTCCGCCACAACTGCCCGTACCCGATCCGTCAAATCGCGCACCTGCTTCACAATCGAAGTCGGCACGATTCCATGTTCCTCGTTGTACGCCTGCTGCACCTTGCGTCGGCGTTCCGTCTCTTCAATCGCCCGCTTCATCGAGTCGGTAATTGTGTCGGCATACAGAATCACCTTCCCTTCGACGTGACGCGCAGCGCGTCCAATCGTCTGAATCAGCGCCTGCTCCGAACGCAGGAAGCCTTCTTTATCTGCATCCAGAATCGCCACCAGTGACACTTCTGGTAGGTCGATACCCTCACGCAGCAGGTTGATCCCGACCACCACGTCGTACACGCCCAGCCGTAAATCGCGCAGAATCTCTACACGTTCCAATGTATCGATCTCGGCGTGTAAATAATGCGCCCGGATACCCATCTCGTTGACGTATCCCGCCAGTTCTTCCGCCATCCGCTGCGTCAGCGTGGTGATGATGACTCGCTGTCCCTTCTTCACACGCGCCGCCACCTCTTGCAGCA
>DATGQJ010000389.1:0-9703 GCA_035304265.1 Oceanobacillus sp. | reverse complement strand
CCGTTTCGTTTGTCTTGCTGGTTTCAGGTGTGCGCTGAACAATCGTCGGCGGGGCAGGGCGCTTGATCCGCTCTGATGTGCGCGGCGCAGGATTCATGAAGTCTAGCCATGGAGACGGCGGCGGTTCCGGCATCCGAGATGCGGGTTTCGTTTCGGGAGTATCCGCTGTCTCACGCTGCACGGTTGGCGTCAACATGGTCGGCGCATCCGCTGCCGTGAATTCAGGTTCGGAAGGTGCTTCTATTTCTTCAGTTGTCGCCGTTCGCTGCACAGGCGGCGGAGACTGCGGTTCAGGGGCAGGTGTGAGCATGGTGAGCGCGTCCTGCCATTCGCTGGTCGGCTGGCTTTCCGTAAACGTCGCAGGTTCATCATCAGCACGAGACACCACAGGCTCATCAACGGAGCGCTGAATTGGCGCTGGTTGGTCAATGTGCGGGCGTTCGGCGATAGGTTGATACACATCCGGCGGTAGATCAGCCAAATCATTAACCGCTTCGTGCTGCTCGAAATGCGGCTCTGATTGGCTCGGTTGGCTCACCTCGCGCTGCACCGAAGGAACGGACGGTTGCGCAGGTTGGCTGGTGATCGGCGTTTCCGTCTCAGTGAAAGATTCGGTGAAAGCTGTTGGGGCTGTCTCCGGCTCGTATGCTGCCGGTTCGTCTTCTACTGGATAGAAAGCGTCTTCAATCGCTTCCGGCTCAATTTGTCGTTGAACCACCGGAGCCTCTGGTGCGGATAAGCTCGCCAACACCTCATCGACACTCGGCTCTGCGGCGGGTTGGTCTTCTTCCATGAAGGATGGTTCCGGCTGCGCAGAGAAGTTGTCCTGCTCCGTGTCCTCATACTGCTGGTCAACAGGTAGGGCATCGTCTATTTCTCGCTGCACAGACGGCGGCTCAGCCGTTGGTTCTTGCTGCGAAGCCGTTTCAGCGACCTGCGGGACGGTGGTTTCCATCGGGAGGACGGTAGGTTCCGCCGGGGGTTCAAAAACGGGTTCAGATGGCGGTTCCAGTTCGCGCTGAATGCTCGGCGACGCCTGTGCCGTCGTAACTTGCTGGCTGGTTGTGTCTGGCGCTACCGATGAGACAGGCGGCTCAGCCGTTGGTTCAGGCTGTGAAGCCGTGAACGTTTCGGCAGGGTAATCCGGTTCTTCCTCTATAATATGGCGCTGTATGCTCTGCTCACTGGATTGCCGCTGTACCACGTGCGGCATCTCCGGCGTGGGCGGGGCGATTTCCGCGCCTGCCGGAAGATCAGCTTCGTAATTGTCGGTTGGCGCGTAAAAATCCTCTGCGGATGCAGGGCTTTGCTCCACATCCCGCTGAATTTCAGGTGTGTGCTGTTCAACAGAATCTTCAGGCGTGCGCTGGATGGTCGGTGCATCGACGGCTTGCGTTTCGCCTGATGCTGTTGGCTCTATACCGGATTCCGGTGAAGCCTCTTCATAGGCTTCCGAAAAGCTGGCGGAATCCTCATCTGCCCGCTCAGTTGAAATGTCGGGCGTTTGATCGGTGTTCGTAAAAAGTCCGCGCCAGAAGGAAGTCTCCGGATCGTCGGGAATATCCGACTGCTGTGTACTGGCTTGCGGCGCTTCCGCTTCCGGCGCACGCTGTACAGGCGCTGGATCATTCAGAAAAAAAAAGTCAGGCGGCGTCTCTTCGTCCGACGGTGTTGTTTGCGACGGCACCTCGATCACCGCGCCTCTACGCCGACGTGTCACAGGGCGTGGCGGCTCGTTGGTTGTTTCGCCCGTCTCCGCCTCGCGCTGAACAGGCGGCGGTTCAGCGGCGGCTGCTTCCGCCTTCGCTTTCTCTGCCGCTTCCCGCGCTTCCTTCTCCTGATGCAGTTGCAGAATCCGCTGCAACCGCGACGTAACCGAGTCGGTTTGCGAGGTCACTACCGGTGCCGCTTCGGGTGTCTCCGCAGTTGGCGTGGGCGCTTCAGGCGTTGCGGCGTCTTCGCGCCACACCAGCGGTTCCTCGACATTCTGCTGCCACGAGGGGGGCAGTTCGACGCGCGAAACCACATTCCCGGACGAAACGTACTGGTTGATGTGGGAATGGGCAGCGGCGCGTAGTCGTTGTCCTATCGAACGAAATGGCTGTTTCGCCATGACAGTTAATCCACTGTAAACCCTTGATGGGCGAGTTCGAGTTCCTCAATCGCTATCGCGTCGTCACCTGCGCGTAACGCCGGTGCGCCATAACGAATCGGATAAGCTTTCTTAAAGGACCACTTTGCGACGACAGTCTTCAGCGTGACATCGAAAATCGAGATGGTCACGTCGCGCATAGCGTCCCCGATCTTTCCCTTGAGAACATCCATGTACCATTTCAAAAGTTCATCACTTCTGGTGACTCCGTGTTTCAGAGTCACGGTCCCGGCATTCACGCGCACGGGAAGGCGATGGATGTATTCGTTCTGCCCGCCTTCTTTAATGTCCAGCGTTTCAACCTGAAGTTTGGGCAGTGTACATTCCGTAAATGCAGCGGTGTTCACGTTGTCCACTTTGACGACAAAGCGAAATCCCGCATGTAGTTCCGGTGGTTTTCCTAAAGGTGGCATCACCTAGTCTCCTTGCCACGACGTTCACGTTGCTGCCGCAGCTCTTCACGCCAGAGTACCCATACTTTTTCCGCCACCTGTTCCACCATCCTCCGATAGGCTTCGGGATCTGATGGATTGGGTGTACTTGATGTACTGTTGTTCGGGGGCGTCGATGTTGCCGTTCGTTGTGACATGGCGGTTCCACCTTTACCGACGGCGGCTATTGAGCCGTTCGTTCATTCGGTTCACCTGCTGTACCCATCGCGCCCGCTCGTGATGGGTAAACGACATAATCTCGTCGTAACTCCATCCCAAGCCTGCTGCGATGAATGCTACCTCCTCATGCAGGCGTTCGAGGGGGTAGCGTCTTATCCCCCCAGTAGGGGTACTTCCTCTTCAAACTCGTGTCCGCAGTTGGGACACACCACTCTGATCTGCTGTCCGTCAACTTCGTTGATCTGACGGTAGAAATCCTGCAAATAAGCCAGATCAGCAGCGAAAAACCCTTCAATCATTTCCGGTGTTACTTTCGGCAGCGTGCCGAGGCGGGTGATGACCTGCGAGAGCAGGATCACCACCAGATACGCCTCGTTCGCACGCACTCGTGGATCGCGCAGAGGAGCAATCTCGTCCATCGCAGTTGCCAGACGCATCCTGCCTTCGCGGTGTACTGTACCGTGAGCATCGACATAGCCTTTCGGCAGGACAAACTCGAATTCCGTTTGCAACATGCTCTCCTGACTCCTACGTTAGCGTGATTGCTGCGTATTCCTCTGCATCAATTCCCATTAGACGGGAACGCGCTTGCTCGATTCAACCACAATCGTGAGTTCTTCCATCACGATAGCATCCGAATCCGCCTGGAACTGCGGGATCGTGACCTTCGAGGGCCACGCATTGGTGAAGTCCCACTTGGCAATCGGTTGCAGCGAGTGGTCGAACAGTGTGATCGAACCATTCTTCCGTGCGCCCGCATCGTCACCATTTTCCACCTGATTACGCCAATTCCAGATGGACATGTTGGTGGTGATGCCCTGGCTCAACGTGATGTCGTTGTACTTCATGCGACCCGGCTGCTTCTTCACGAAGTCCTTGCCGCGTTCATCGACCATCTTGGTTTCAATCACAGCGTTTTCGGAGCCGCCGCCGCTCATTTTGGCGAAATAACCAACTACGGCTCCCTGGCACTCGAACTTGAAATGAAACCCTACACCAATATCATCTGGACGAGATGGCATTGTAAACCTCCTGATTGATTAAATGTATGCCAATCGGTTATTCGATGGGGTGCGATTAGCACCCTCACCATAAACACAACCTTATTCAGAACTCGGACCAGCCCACTGGCTGATACGGAAGATGACGAACTCTGCCGGTTTCACAGGGCAGATGCCGACTTCGACGATCAACTGACCCGCGTCACGGACTTCCGGCGGATTGGTTTCTTCGTCACACTTCACGTAGAACGCCTGCTCCGGCGTGCTGCCGAACAGCGCACCGCTGCGCCAGACCAGCGTCAGGAAGGCGGTCACGTCACGACGTACACGGCTCCACAGGTCACGATCATTCGGCTCGAAGACCACCCACTGGGTGCCGCGCTCGATGCTTTCTTCGATCATGCTGAAGAGGCGACGCACGTTGATGTAGCGCCAGGATGCATCGCTCGAAAGCGTGCGACCACCCCAGACACGGATACCACGTCCGGGGAACGAACGGATCACGTTCACGCCGATGGGATTGAGCGTGTCGTGTTCGCCCTTCGTCACCGTCACTTCGAGACCGAGCGCACCGCGCACAACCTCGTTCGCCGGGGCTTTGTGGACGCCACGAGTACCGTCAACGCGGGCATAAATGCCTGCGATGTGACCGCTGGGCGGCACAAGGCGCGTGCGCCCGTTGTTGCCCGTCAGGTCGGCGGTTTCGATCCACGGATAGTAAAGCGCGGCGCGGGTGCTGTCATAATTGACGGTATTGCGCCACTCTTTCATTTCCTGCGGCATCAAACCGGGAGGGCAGTCCAGAATGGCGAAGCAGTAACGGACATTTTCGCAGTAATCGATCACTGCCTGCTGTACCGCTTGCACGCCCTTCATGTCGATCTCGCCAGCCTGATAGCTTGACATCAGGTCAGGCACGCAGATCATCGTCACGTCGTCCAGCGGTTCGAGTCCGCCGATACCACGACGCTCGGCAACGCTGCCCTGATAATCCTTGAGCGTGATGCTCTTGGTCTTGATCTCGCCGCCTTCAAGTTGATAGGTGCCTGCCGCCGGGATGATTTCGCCCTTGCCCGTGACCTTGACATCGATCAGTTTGGAGCGAGTCTTCACGACGGTTTCGACGTTGTTCTCACCCTTGCCGGTGGTCAGCCCGTCGAAGGTTTCCATCACCTGCCCGTTCAGCGTCACAACCAGCGTGAAGTCGGTAGGCGCGAGTTCCTTGCCGTCTTCCGACTTGCCTTCCGGCACTTTCACTTCAACGCGCAGTCCGTTGCCCGAAGGTCCACCTTGCTTGGCGGTGAATTCCAACAGGTTCGCGGATTTGCCATCAGCGCCGCTGACAATCGCCTTTGCGGGCGTAGCAAGTTCGGGATCATCCGATGCGCCCAGCGTCTTGATGCTGACGATGTAGCAGGTCGAGCCACCGTTGTTGAAGTAGCCATACACTGCATCCGGCAGATATGCCCCGCTGACGAAGCTGTCGAACTTGGCGACGAACTGGCTCCAGTTCGTGACCAGCGTCGGCTTGCCAAGCAGAGAGACGACTTCCCCGTCACGAACGTCCGATGCCTTCTCTGTGTAGCCGACGAAAGCGGCAACTGCCGTACCCACCGCTTCAATCGGCTTCATTCCTTTGTCTACTTCTTCAACGTAGACACCTGGTGAAAGATAATTAGGCGACATTGATCAACTCCTCTATTGATCCTGACGAAAGCCCGGACATCCACCCGATGTCCGTGTGAGGACACAGCCTCACCATTATTTGGATTTCCGGTCCACTTCCTGCCGAAGTACGACATCGGGAGCCGTAATCACCTGAGTTTCTGGATGCTCTGCCTGACCAACCGCAATCTGCTTCTCCAGCACCAGCGGTGCCTCGAAGCCGCGCGAGGTGTCAAGCGCCAAAGTGACCACGAGCGTGAACCCCAGACGCATCTGGTTGTCGAGCACGCTCCACAGGTCGGTCATGCTAGGCATCCGATCTGTTATCCTGCCGACGAACAGTGGAATTTCGTACAACTGATCGCGCAGTCCCCCTTCACATTCGTCGGGGTTGAGTTTTGGAATCTGCACTAGCGTCCCCAGCGCCCGCCAGAGCAACTGATGCTCGTCTTCGATGCGTCGCGCCCATGCCGTGATCAGGTACATGAGGTCGAAACGAAGTGGTGCCAGAGTAAACCGCGCCTGATTCCCTTGATAGCTTGCTGTCATGTCCATACTGCGTAGTTTTGCATTTTCGCGCAAGTCGAAGCACCAGCAGTTTAGAGTAGGGCGGTTGAGCCGCGCTGACCATTCGCTCGTAGGTTGCTCGAACGAAATGTCGATTTCGTTACGGTTGAGCTTCCCACGCTCGTAAATCAGCTTTTCCAGTGTTTTATCCAGATCCTGTATCATGAGTCGTCCCACCGCCTCAATTGGTGTCGTCCAGCAAGCGTCCCATTTTTTGATGTTCGCGCCGGATCGCGCTGCGAATGTGCGCCATCGTAATTGTGCCGCCATCCGCTGCCGCCAGATAAGCGGCTGCAAGTGCCGCATTGCGAATGTTCCCGCCTGCCAGTGGATAGCGGTCTGCCAGTTCGTCGATGCTCACGTCGCGTCCAAGGGGCGCTTCGGCAGGGAAGTGCGATTCCCAGATTCGATGGCGATATTCCTTCTCTGGGAACGGGAAATCGATCAGGAAGCTCAAACGCCGCGTAAACGCTTCGTCGAGATTCTGTCGCAGGTTGGTTGCCAGTATTGCTACGCCTTCGTACATTTCAAGCTGCTGAAGCAGGTACGCGACTTCGAGATTGGCGTAGCGGTCATGCGCGTCTTTTACTTCCGAGCGTTTGCCGAACAATGCGTCCGCTTCGTCGAAGAACAGGACGGCGTTGCTGGCTTCCGCTGCGTTGAACACCAGCGCGAGATTTTTCTCAGTCTCGCCGATGTACTTGCTCACCACAGTGGAGAGATCGATTTTGTACAGCGCCAGTCCGAGATCGTTGGCGATCACTTCCGCCGCCAGCGTCTTGCCCGTACCGCTTTCTCCCGCGAATAGGGCGGTGACGCCGGGGGAAGCGGCAACCCGCCGTCCGTAGCCCCAGCGTTCGTTCACCGTATGCTGGTAACGAATGCGGGCGCAGATTTCTTGTAGCTGCTCCAACCGGTCAGGCGGAAGGATCAGGTCATCCCAGTGGTAGCGCGGGGTGATCCGCCGCGCAAGCCGCCCAAGTTTCATGCTGGTGTGCGCTTGTGCCCCCGCATACAGATCGTTGGCGCTGACGGGTTCACCGCGCGAGACCGCGAGATCGACAGCAGTATTCACTGCGTTGGAAATTTGCTCCGGCGTCAGCTTGAACTTGGACACCAGTTCTTCCATCGCGTGTCCTTCGATACGGATCGTCCGCGCATCGAGCATCGTTTCCCATGCCCGCCGCCGTTCTTCGTAACCCGGAATCGAGAAGGGCACGCGCAGCAGGCGGCGTGTCCGGTTGGCGTTGATCGGCTCCCATGCGTCGTTTCCGCAGATGAACACCGGACGCTCGAAGGGTTCAATCGCCGCCCACAAATCGGTGGGTGGCATCGTGGTTTCTTCGTCCAGACAGCTTTCCCACGAGTCCAGCAGCAGCGCTGCGTTTGCCAGCCGCGCCTCGCGGATTGCCAGTTTCCATGCAAGCGAGAAGGGAATATCCAGTTTGTTCAGCAGCGCCAGATCGACGCTGACCAACGGCAAGCCATATTCGGCACACAGCGCGGCGGCAGCCGCATTTCTTCCTGTGCCCTTTGCGCCCTGCAAATAGACCATGGGCGAGTCGGGGAAGGCGCGGCGCACCGCATCCGGTAGTTTCAGGGTGTCGCTTGGTGTTTCGCGCTGCACAGCATTCTTGAGCCGCTGGTCAGGATCGTTGTCGCCAAGCAGGTATGACAGAACCCGGTGATCAATTTTCAGATGATGGGCAAGGAAAATCGGATGATGCTGCGTCGGATCGGGTATGCACTCGATCAGATGATGCGAACGCAGCGGCATATTTGCCGAGAGCCGTTCCCATACTGCGAAGCGTTCGGGGACGCTGCCACCCAACAAGTTCATCATCAAATTGACAGTGGGGCGGCGCTGCGAAACGTCGTCCTGCAAATAACCGAACAAGCGCTCGTAACGGCGGTCAAGCTCTGGTGCGAGGCACAGCGTCAGGATGTAGCAATCCAGCGAGGACAAGCCGAACAGCCGCACCAATCGGGTAAGCGGTAGTTCGTCGTTGTCGGGTAATGGAAATTCCGGCAGGTTGAAACCCTGCTCATCCGTGTTCCATGGACCTTCCATGGCGGTGCGAGCGAGATTGGTGGCAACGTCCTCGTCGGAGATGACCAGCCCGCGCAAAGCATCCGTCGGGTCTTGTCCGGCGGCTTGCGCCCGCGCTACCGCGGCACGGATCAAATCATCAATCCATACCAGCGTGGATTGCAGGTGAAGGAGGCTTGTAACGTTCACAGCTTACACTGACTCACAAACCGGTTGTAGTTTGTTGTTTTGAGATAAGTGCATCCGCGTCTTCAACCAGTACATACTTACGTTCACTGAAACATCCTGTTCCCGACGCGAGGGGATTGTGCTGCAAAAGCGTTCCCATTAATCCCAGATATTTAGTCGAAAAATTTCGATGAAAAGCGCTGTATAGAAAGAAATCTTATACCAATCTCATATACCGGGCAAGCGCCGTGAAAGGGGGACACCTGCATAAAATCTGTAAATATTTAGTAACGGTTTTGTGATGTGGGCTTACAGCTTTGAATCTCATGGGCAAACTCAGAACACGACCATCACTATACAATGTCACCGTCACAAAATCGTCACAGAAACGTAACAAAACATCAGATTTCCAAAGGAAATTTGATTGGATGGTCATTCGATTTTGCTCCCGTGTGATTGTCTTTTTTCATGATACGGCAGATGAGCGATGAGGTACCTTAAAGTCTTGCGCTCTTTTGTCAAAATCGTTGAAAAGGGAGGATGCGTCGCAGGGGCGTCGTTACAAACTCGATATTGTGTTTGAAATCCTTCATGAGCTATAGTGATACGGTTTGACCCTTCGGGAAAATCTATGCCTGTTCAACGCAATATTCGATTGCTCGCGTGGTTCAATTTCTGGCTTGAATTTCGACTGTACGCGCCCATCGCCATTTTGTACTTCTCACAAGTCACAGGTTCCTACGCGCTTGGCATGAGCGTCTTTTCGGCGGCGCGGCTTGCCCAGTTCCTGTTTGAAGTGCCGACGGGGGTGTTTTCCGATCTGATTGGGCGGAAGAAGACGATGGTCTGTGGCGCACTTGCCGGAATGCTGTCGCTTATTTTCTATGCGATTGGCGGGTCACATCTCGCGCTCTTGATTGGCGCGTTCGTCGAAGGACTTGCGTGGGCGTTGTTCAGCGGAAACAACGAGGCATTCCTTCATGACACCCTCAAACAGATGGGCAAGCCGGAGACCTATCAGGAATTTCTGGGGAAAACCACGTCCACGCACATGATCGCGTTGGGGATTTCGGCTGTGATCGGCAGCCTGATTGCGGCGATCTCGTTTCAGTGGACGATGTGGTTGTCGGTCATTCCCGCGCTGTTTGCGCTATTCGTCAGCTTGCGTTTTGTTCCGCCGCAGGTCGTTACAGATGTAGATACCAATGCCTATGCTCACCTCAAGACGGCGTTTCGTAACATTATTCAAAACGTCCGCCTGCGAAACCTGAGCGCTGCGTCGATTCTGAGTTTCGCGATTGGCGAATCCGCATGGTCGCTGCGCTCGGCGTTTATTCAATTATTGTGGCCCGTGTGGGCGCTCGGCTTCGCGCAGATGCTTGGCGACGCAAGCGCGGCAATAGGGTTCTATTTCGCAGGCAGAATCATCCGACGCTTCGGGGAATTTCGCCTCTTGATCGGGGGCAAGTTGTTCAGCTTCGCGGTTGAT
>DATGQJ010000388.1:0-3009 GCA_035304265.1 Oceanobacillus sp. | reverse complement strand
CGCAAAGCCAATCCCGCTGGATGCGCCCGTAATGAACGCGACACGCTTCTCACTCACGGGGCAACACCTCTAGCGGAAACTCCGACGAGAAGCCATAGCTCACCACCATCAGGGTATGCCGCCCTCGCCTCGTATCGGAAGGAATGGTCAAGACGATTTCACACTCGAAGCCACATTGCGTATTCACGATCTCTTCCTCATCCAGCAGCACCCGTACCTCGCGTCGCACCGCCTGAGCCGTGTTCAGGTTCGGTTGCAGCAGTTCAGCCTGCTCTCCGCACCGTCTCTCCTGTGCGCCAACCACCACGCCCCCTGAAACCCTGATGCGCACTTCCTCATCCGGCTGTACCTGTGCGGGTGGCGCTTCCCGCACTTCCATCTGCCAAACCCCTTCCCCTGTCGGCATCGGGACCATCTGGCAGGTAGGCGTAGGCGTCTGTCCGGGGAGCAACCCACACGCGGTCACAAGCAAGGTGAGGCAAATGACGGTCAGAAAGCGTATCATGTGCGTATATCGTTTCCTAATCGTCCGGTTATTCTAACAGAGTATAAGCCTCATGCTCGAAAAACCCGATCTCGCAGATGACCGAATTCTCACCCAACTCCGATCCACTTACGGTCTGCCCGCTGCCGATCTCGAATTTCTCCCCCTCGGCAACGATCCCACCTCGTGGGTCTATCGGGTTCAAACCGATACAGGTGCATCCTACTTCCTCAAGATCAAGAAAGGGGGGATTAATGAGCCAAGTCTCACCATCCCGCACTACCTCAAAGACAGCGGCATCCAGCAAATCGTCGCCCCGCTGACCACACAGACAGAGCAGCTTTGGTCGAAGATTGATGACTTCACGCTGATCCTCTACCCGTTCATCGAAGGTGGTACGGGCATGGAAACCGGCATGTCTGATCAGCAGTGGATCGAGTTTGGGACGGTGCTGCGGCGCATCCACACCACGCATCTACCCGATGCACTCTCGCAGATCATTCACCGCGAGACATTCACCCTGAAATGGGACAAGTTGTTACGCCAGCTTCAAGAACGGCTGAATCAGGGTGGATTCGATGATCCTTTTCAGCAAGAACTCGCCGCATTCTGGAATGATAGACGTGACGAGATACAGCAGATCATCGAGCGCACCGAAACGCTAGGTCGTCTCTTGCAGCGCCACCCGCGTGATTTCGTCCTGTGCCATGCGGATATTCACACCTACAACCTGCTAATCGATCACGACGGCAAGATGCACATTGTCGATTGGGACGAGACGCAGCTTTCCCCCAAAGAACGCGACCTGATGTTCCTGCAAGGCGCAGTCAACGGGACAAGCGATCCCCCAAAAGCAGAAACGTTGTTTTTCGAGGGTTATGGGCAAACAGAGATCGATCCGGTGGGAATTGCCTACTACCGCTACGAATGGGTGGTGCAGGAGATTGCCGACTTTGGGAAGCGCGTCTTTCTGACGCCAGAGCTTGGCACGAAAACCCGCCAGGATGCTGTGCGCGGCTTCATACAACTCTTCGATCCCGGTGATGTGGTGGAGGAGGCTTATGAATCCGAGCGCGATTTACCGAAGGAATTGCAGTGGGGAAATAGGGGTTCAACGTCCTAAAAGAAACGGACACGCGGTTGCGTGTCCCTCCCTGAATTTGCGAAACTGGGATCAAAGGAACTGCATCCCTTTTGCGCTTCATCTTTGCTTTTGCTAACGGCTAACGACTAACTGCTAATGACTAAATCTGCACCGCCTCTTCGTAGACGCCAAACACCTCGCGCATCACGTCGGTGATTTCGCCCAACGTGGCGTAAGCCTTCGCCGCGTCGATGATGTAGGGCATGGTGTTCTCGGTTCCTTCACAGGCTGCACGGAGCGCATTGAGCGTCTGTGTCACCTTCTCGTTGTCACGCTCAAGCCGAAGCTGGTTCAACCGCGCCACCTGTCGATCATATCCCTGCGGGTCCATCTCTAAGATGGGAATGGTGGTCGGCTCATCGTCCGTATAGTCATTGACGCCCACGATCACGCGCTTCTTCGTATCAACTTCCATCTGGTAGCGGTAGCTCGCGTCGGCAATTTCCTGCTGGAAAAATCCGGCTTCGATGGCTGGGATCACACCGCCGAATTCATCAATGCGGCGGAAGTAGTCGTAGACGGCGGCTTCGGTCTGGTCGGTCAACGCTTCAACAAAATAGCTCCCACCAAGCGGATCAATCGTATTCGCCACGCCGGTTTCTTCGGCGATGATCTGCTGGGTACGCAGCGCCAGCGTGACCGCGTGTTCGCTCGGCAGCGCCAGCGCTTCGTCCATGCTGTTGGTATGCAGTGACTGTGTTCCGCCCAATACAGCAGCAAGCGCCTGAATTGCCACGCGGATCAGGTTGTTTTCCGGCTGCTGCGCCGTCAGGCTGACTCCGGCGGTCTGCGAGTGGAAGCGCATCAGCCACGAACGTGGGTCTTTCGCGCCGAAGGTCTCGCGCATCTCCCGCGCCCAGATACGACGGGCAGCGCGCAATTTAGCAATTTCTTCGAAAAAGTCGTTGTGGATATTGAAGAAGAAGCTGATACGCGGCGCGAATTCGTCGATGTCCAGCCCACGATCCAGCGCCCAGCGCACGTATTCCAGCCCATCCGCCAGCGTGAAGGCAAGCTCCTGTACGGCGGTGCTGCCCGCCTCGCGGATGTGGTAGCCACTCACGCTCACTGGATTCCACTGCGGTAAATGCTTCGCGCCGAACTCGATGGTATCGATCACCAGTCGCATCGAGGGCGCGGGCGGGAAGATGTATTCTTTCTGCGCGATGTACTCTTTCAGGATGTCGTTTTGCAGCGTGCCGCGCAGTCGTTCCATCGGCACGCCCTGTTTTTCGGCGGCGGCGATGTAAAACGCCCACAGCACAGCGGCGGGGCTGTTGATGGTCATGCTGGTGGAGACTTCGCCCAGCGGAATGCCATCGAAGAGGATTTCCATGTCCTTGAGGGAACTCACCGCAACACCACATTTACCGAACTCCCC
>DATGQJ010000387.1:0-4038 GCA_035304265.1 Oceanobacillus sp. | reverse complement strand
GCCATGCCCCGGTAGTACATCAGCGCCGCGTGGATGGGCGACTCGTTGTGTACGCCTTCCGCCAGTTGAACGATCTGCTGCTGTGCTTGTTGGGCGTCCGGGTAGCGTTCGTCCAGAAGTTCCGCCAGCGAAAGCCGCACGATCAAATCCTCCGGATCGCGTTGATGTAGATCGATCAGCACCTCAATCGCCGCTTCCGGCATCTCCATCTGGCGATAGGTTTCCGCCAGCGCGATCAGGATGCTGTTTTCGGTTGGGGTGAGTTGAACGTTGATCTCTTCAGTGATCGGCAGTCCAACCCCGAATTCAAGCTTATATTTCTCGAAAGTTTTGCCCAATTCCTCGCGCTTGCGCAGCGCCTCATTGAGATATTCGATTGCGTCCTGATAATGCCCTAATCGCAGCGCCAGATACCCCGCCAGGAATGCGCCATCGGCATTTCGCGGCTCCTGACGAGCGTGTTCAAACGCCTTTTCAGTGTTTCCATCGTTCAATTCACGCAGCGCATCGAGCAGTGAAAGCTCTGGGGGCGGCGTGGTCAGCCTATCGGTGAAACCGACCTTGAGCGCATCCTCTGCTTTGTCGCCGTTCTCGGTATCTTTGTTTTTACCGCCAATTTTCTTCTGGTAATACGCGCCGGAACCGGGCAGATTGAAATAGAGCGTCGTGCCATGTGTACCCGTCGTGATGTGCGCCTTATCGGGACCAATGGAGAACGAGAAGCCGGTTTTGCTGATGTTGAGGTCTACACCGGGAAGGAGTTTGATCTTTTTGCGAAAGCGAAACCCTGAAGCCACCTCACCACCTCCTGCAATTTCAATATTTATTATCATAAGGGGTTTGGATGAGTAGGTGGTGAAAGGGTCTCTAAAAGCCGGGGAAGCGACTAAGCGCGAACTCGCTGCCTGAAACGGTCTATCACCTTATCCACACGAAGCAGGTAAAGAATCAAGCCGAAGGCGGTGAGCAGGGTGATCGTGCCGCCCAATTTCAAGGTTGGTGCGGTGTAGATGAACTCGACCAATTGAGGCGTGTCGCCTGCCGGAATGATGACGCCCAGAAGTTGCCCCACCGATTCGAGCGCGCCTCGTTCCCGTTGACCTTGACGATCCAACCCGGATACGCTGCCTCCTGCACCACAACAACCTGATCTTCTTCTGAAGGTGCGACCACCAACCAGATGTGTTCCGGGGTGCGCCCTCAATCGGTTATTGGGGAAGTGATCGAGCTATGAAGCGGATAATCAGCGGCAACTAACCTTTCCAGCGGCACTGTAAAGGCATAACTGATGGCGTTCCGTTTGTGCCAAACACAGGCAGTGGAAATATCGGAAGCCGCCCTTGGACTGTCCGCTACAGGGCGATAACCTTGTTGTTCTAACCATTCTAAATCGTCGTCCCATACGGGCATGTAATACTCTGGAAGTAGATTCGTGAGGTCATAGGGATAGATGTTGGATCGGACTCCATTCAAATCATAGTCTGCACCAATATGCGCCATGCGGATGTGATTACGAATTAGTGGAGCTGTGGTGCTGTAATCTCGCTTATGCACGGAAATAAATTCGGTTGGGTGTTGTGCCCGCAACCATAATACGCATGTGTCGGCACTCGCATCCTCCCGTTCAAGATACCCGTGGATGTTTCGAGATAGGTAAACATCGGCAACCGCAATGGCGACAATAAGGACCAACCCTCCGCCGATAAGCGCTTTTGCGATCTGCCCCAACTTCGTTCGTGGATAATCTGGAACGACAAGAATTGCCCTGTAAAGCCCATCCAGTCGATAGGATAGCAAAAAAATGACCAGAAACGATGCTACGGTGAGCATTCGTTCAGGAGTTCGCCATTGAGCAAGAAGCGGCAAGTTTGCATACATCCATTTGATGATGGGATTGACGCCCATGCCCCATGAAGCAAACAGAATGAAGGCAATGATGCCTATCCACCAGAATGGTCTGTCAAATTTGGGCATGGCAGGCCGGTGGAGTGCGCGAATAGGGGGAAGCAATATCACGAATGGAATGACAAACCAGAACGGCGCGACATAAGTGTATGCATTTTCTGTCCACAACCCACGAGATAACAATTCCGGGTAGATGAACTGCCAGAGACCTCTGAAAACATTGAAAGTTACCCAGTTTGTATAGTCGTCGTGATTACCCATGAGCGAAAAATTCACGGCAATCGTGATCGCGCTTGCTGCCATCAAACCGCCTGCTAAAAGAAGGGCAGCGAGATAACGACGAGCAATTGAGCTATTCACTCGCAATGACAATGGTTTCAGCGATAGGCGAACCGTGTAAAATGCCGCCGTGATTAAAACGAGTATCACGAGCGAGAGGATGTAATAGATATTTCCTGCTAGGAAAAGGAGCGCTAATGATGTTGCCAGAAGCCCAACAGCCCATCGGCTTTTCGGGTAACGGGGAATTGCCAGAGCACCGGCGAATATCCACGGGAAATACGCCTGAGTGACGCCAAGTTGAAAATACCCTAAACCAATCGAACCCTGCATATTGCCTTTCAGAATAATCAGGGCACCCATAAATATTCTTGCAAGCGCTCCCCACCCAAGTGCCCAGCCCAGAAACCAACCCCCAATTCCCACTAGAACGAAATACAGGATAACGCTGACCTTTATTCCGTTGACGCCACCAAGAAAAAGGCTTGGAATGATGCTAAATGGGTTGAGGACAAATGAGAACGACTCATCAATAGCAGGTTGCCCGCGATTCAAATATGGTTGCCACCACGGTAGGCGTCCGGTACTTTGAAAAACATCCGCCGCCCATAGAGCCGAGGATGTTAACCATTCAGCTTCGAGTCCATTGAGGCGAAGCGTCGGATCAAAATTCGCATATTCGCGCGTACATAACAGCGCGAAAAGGACGATCAAGGTCAGTTCCGCAGCGTATTGCAGCCATTTGTGTGAGCGCAGCGTTCGGAGGATGCTGATCATTGAAGCTGTTGTTTCGTGCCAGAAATAAATATAGGGGCAAATGGTTTGCCCCTACACGATACTATTTACGGTTTGATGCTGCAAGTACCTCAGTTCAACGCCAGCGACTTGCTTTCGATGATCCCCTTCGCCATCTCGATGAACTGCGCCAGCGGCATCGCGCCGAGGTCTTCGTCCGTTCGCAGGCGAACGCTAACCGTACCCGCTGCTGCGTCCCTATCGCCGACGATCAGCATGTAGGGGATATTCTGTTCACGAGCGGTGGCGATCTTCGCGCCCATACGCGCTTTGCTGCCATCGACCTCAACGCGGATTCCAGCGGCTCTCAACTGCGCTGCCACACTTTCAGCATACTCGATGTGACGATCCGTGATCGGGATCATCACTGCTTGTACGGGTGACAACCAGACCGGGAAAGCGCCGTTGAAATGCTCGATCAGAATGCCGATGAAGCGTTCCATGCTTCCGAACGGCGCTCGGTGGATCATCACCGGACGTTCGCGCGTGTTCTCTTCAGAGACGTACTCAAGCTCGAAACGCTCTGGCAGCGTGTAATCGACCTGCACCGTGCCAAGCTGCCATTCGCGTTTAAGTGTGTCCCGGATGATGAAGTCGAGCTTTGGTCCGTAGAACGCCGCTTCACCTTCTTCGACCACGTGCGGCAGATTGAGTTCGCGACATGCCTGAATGATGATGCCTGCCGCCTTATCCCACAATTCGCTGTTGCCAACGTACTTCTCACTTTGCGGGTCACGAATGCCCACGCGGGCGCGGAAATCCGTCAAGCCGAGCGTGTTGAAAACGTACTGGATGATCCGAACCGCATCCATGAATTCCTTCAATAGCTGCTCTTGCGTGACGAACAGGTGCGCGTCGTCTACCGTGAAGCCTCGCACCCGTGTAAGCCCGTGCAGTTCGCCACTCTGCTCGTAACGATAGACCGTGCCAAATTCGGCATATCGAATCGGCAGGTCGCGGTACGAACGTAGCTCGCTCTTGTAGATCATGATGTGATGCGGGCAGTTCATCGGCTTGAGGAGAAATTCTTCCTCGTCGATCTGAATCGGCGCATACTGG
>DATGQJ010000386.1:0-3825 GCA_035304265.1 Oceanobacillus sp. | reverse complement strand
GAACGCGTCAAGGATTTCTCGGTGTATGCCCGAGTATCCCCCGAGCACAAGGTGAGGATTGTGAAGGCATGGCAGTCCTGGGGGCAGATAGTGGCCATGACGGGAGATGGAGTCAACGACGCTCCCGCCCTTAAAATCGCCGATATTGGTGCTGCCATGGGCAAGGTGGGGACTGATGTGGCAAAAGAGGCTGCTGATATGGTGCTCACCGATGACAACTTTGCCTCTATCGTCGCCGCCGTCGAAGAAGGACGGGTGATCTACGACAACATCCGCAAATTCGTGATGTTCCTGCTCAGTTCCAACGTGGGCGAAATTCTGGTGATGTTCGTCGGTATTCTCATTGGTCTGCCTATTCCTCTGCTTGCCATTCAAATTCTGTGGGTAAACCTCGTCACCGATGGCTTGCCCGCAATCGCGCTCGGCTTCGAGCCGGGAGAACCGGACATCATGCGGCGCAAGCCCCGCCCGAAGGACGAAAGCATTTTCGCGCATGGTGTGGGCACTCGCATCGTCTGGCGTGCGGTGCTGCTGGCAACCGTAACGCTCATCGCCTTCTATTACGGACACGTTGCGCATAATCTGGACGCTTTCAGTAACACGCTGGGATTGGAAAATCTGTCTCGTGAAAGTGTGGCGGAACTCATCGGCGAAGAAGCCGTCCCTGTGAATTGGGACGCATTGACCCCAGACGAACGTCGAACCTTGATCCTGCTGGAGCGCAGTGAGGAAGCCAGCGGTGAAGAAACCCATGAAAGTGAGATTTATGCCCGTGCCGAGCGCATCCCACGAACCATTGCGTTCACCGTACTGGCGTTAGGGCAAATCTTCCACGTCTCCGCGATTCACGCGGGAGAGCGTGTGTCCTTCTTCCGCACGTGGTACAGCAAAAACCGCTTCATGCTCTGGGCAGTCATTTCGACCTTTGTGCTGCAAATGCTGGTGGTTTACGTCCCCTTCTTGCAGACGACCTTTGAAACCTACCCCATTCGACTGCCGGAAATGCTTGGCACTATCGCCATCGCTTCCGTCACCCTGTTCGCCGTAGAAATCGAGAAGTTCATTCTCAACCGTACCCGTCCGGTCACTGCCACCGCATAATGAAAGGCGGGGCGAGAGGTATCTCGCCCCGCTTTTTTATCGCCATCTCCGACACTTCCCATTCGCAAATATGTTCTATATAATAAGCAAGGAAATAGGATTCATTAAGGTAGATATAAAACCTACATCGCGTTTCAGCCGACAATCTTTTACAATAGAAGACGTGTCGCGCTTTATTGTGAGGTTCTGCATTGGTTCGTATTGCCCCTTCGATTCTTGCCGCTGATTTCACCCGTCTCGGTGAACAGATTCGGGATGCTGAAGCTGCCGGAGCCGATCTCTTCCATCTTGATGTCATGGATGGGCGCTTCGTGCCCAATATCACGATGGGTCCGTTCATCGTGGAAGCCGTGCGCAGTGTGACCGATCTGATGCTCGACGTACATCTGATGATCATTGAGCCGGATCACCTGCTGCCTGCGTTCGCCAAAGCGGGCGCGAATCGAATCGATGTTCACTGGGAAGCCTGCCCCGATCTACGCAAAACATTGAACAGCATTCACGAACTTGGCTGCAAAGCGGGCGTCGCCATCAACCCACAAACACCAGCCGATCATCTTGCTGATGTCATCCATATGATCGATGCGGTGCTTGTCATGACTGTCAATCCGGGCTTCGGCGGGCAAGCATTCATGCCGGAAACCTTACCCAAAATCGCACAACTGCGAGACATGACGCAGGGTAGCAATATCGATATCGCCGTCGATGGCGGTATCAATGCCGACACTGCCGCGCAGGTAGTTGAGGCAGGCGCGACAACACTCGTGGTTGGGACGGCGGTGTTCAACAAAAAACACACCGTTCAAGCAGGCATAGATGCAATCCGTCACGCGCTAGAAGTCAGCAAGCCGATGTGAAACGACTTTCAGTCTACATTGTTGTTACACATTGAGCCTTAGATAGAGGTTTTGATACTAATGATTACCAGACAAGTATTTCGAGCAGGTGATAATAAGATTGCCGATGGTTATTTGGTGAAACAGTTGTTGGGCGCGGGCATGACATGGCTGGATCAGAACAAGGACACCGTAAACCGTCTCAACGTCTTTCCCGTTCCTGATGGCGACACCGGCACCAATATGTACCTGACCATGCGCAACGCCTATCTCGAAATCGCGGGATTGGAAGAGGCGCACGTTGGCAAACTGAGCAGCGCCATCGCAAAGGGTGCGCTCAAAGGCGCACGCGGCAATTCCGGTGTGATTCTGTCACAGTTGTTTGCCGGAACCGCGAAGGCGCTGGAAGGACATGACAAACTCACTGCCCCACTCTTGGCAGAGGCATGTCGCAGCGCGGTGGATGCGGCATACCGCGCAGTCGAACAGCCTGTCGAAGGGACGATCCTCACGGTGGCACGACGCATGATGGAATCGGTGCAGCGTCGCTACCAGACCGAACCGGATTTGATCGTCCTGCTCAAGCGCATGGTCTTCGCCGGGCGTACTGCCCTACGCCACACGCCGGAGCAGCTTCCGGTATTGAAGAAAGCGGGCGTGGTCGATTCGGGCGGTGCGGGCTTGGTCTACATCTTCGAGGGCATGGTACGTTCACTATGTGGCAAAACCCTGATGACCAGCGAACTCATCGTCCCGGAGACTGCCGAAACGTGGCAGGATGCCCTCGTGCCGGAAGACGAACTCGGTTACGGCTACGACGTGCAGTTTTTGATGCGCGGCGAGAATATGAATATTGACCACGTTCGCAAAGACATCAGCGACATGGGCTGGTCTACACTCGTCGTTGGCGATAATCAACTGATCAAGGTGCATGTCCACGTCCACGATCCGGGCATTCCTCTGAGTTACGCAATTGGGCTTGGCGCGAGTCTTGACGACATCGTGGTCGAAAATATGCAGCGCCAGTATGAAGAATACGTCGAAGCGCGTGAGGAACGTGAAGGCGATGTGCGCACCGACATTCGCGGCGTCGCCGTGATCACCGTCGCCAGCGGGAACGGCTTGCGCCAGCTTTTCAGTGAGCAGTTGAACGCCGCGCACGTCATCGCGGGCGGTCAGACCATGAACCCAAGCACGGGGGATTTCCTCAACGTCATCAATGCCCTTCCGAATACCGACATCGTGCTGCTGCCCAACAACAAAAACGTGATTCTGGCGGCACAACAGGCGGCATCCAACGCAGAAGGCAAAAACGTGCGAGTGGTTCCCAGCGCGACCATTCCGCAGGGCATTGCTGCCATGTTCGAGTACGGGAATCTATGTACCGACGAGGCATGTGACCTTGACGAAATTGTAGAAGCCATGACCGATGCGCTCTCTCACGTCGTCACCTGCGAGATCACCAACGCAGTACGTGACGCCGAGTACGACGGCATTCACGTTCGGGCGGGGCAGTTCATCGGATTGATCAACGATACCCTTGCCGTCGCAGGGGATGATATGCAGCAACTCGCACACGATCTCCTCAAAAAAGCGAATGCCGAGAAATATGAGCGCATTACGCTGTATTATGGCAGTGACATCACCGAAGCGCAGGCACGCCAACTGGCGGATACCCTTGCCGAGAGTTTCCCAAAATTGGAATTTGAAGTCGTTTCCGGCGGTCAGGCGTTATACCCGTACATCATCAGTGTTGAGTAATGCAAAACATACACGTCGTCACCGATAGCTACGCGCATTTCACCAGCGCGTATAATTACCTGCCCATCACCGTCGTTCCCAACAAGATCACCATTGCGGGAAGAACCTATCGTGAGGGCGTCGATCT
>DATGQJ010000385.1:0-7409 GCA_035304265.1 Oceanobacillus sp. | reverse complement strand
TCGCCGTTTTCGCCCGCAGGATACGGACCCATGGCGATGTTTTCCCACAGTTCGTCGCTGGTGGCGGGCATATTCCACATCGGGAAGATACCGCTGACGACCATGCCGGAAGCAATGGGAACGCCTTCAATCGGGGGAAGTCCGGCGGTGGTTTCGTCCAGCATCATGATGCGGCGGCGGTCATACATATATTGCAGGGCTTCAGCCGTCGCTTCGCTATCGAAGGCGCTGGTGCCGTCTTCGTAGTAGAGTTCGCCGCCTGCCGACCAGATGTAGGCAATGAATTCCTGCGCGTCGAACAAGCCGCCGCCGATGTCCATGAAGCCCATCTTGGTCATGGCGTTGTCCACCACTTCACTGTTCGCTTCGATGAATGCCAGCGAGTCGGCGAAGCTCAATGGCGGGATAGCATCGGGGTCAGCGGCAAGGTCAGTGCGGTAGAAGATCGGACGCGGACTCATGAGCAGGGGCAGACCGCGTAGATGTCCATCCCACGTGACCGTATCGAGCGCTGCGGGCAGGAATTGATCGAGGTCTTCCCAATCAGCGAGATACGGATCGAGGTCGGCGAGCAGATCGCCGAAGGTCGCGGCATATTCCGAGCCAAGATAGACGATTTCAGGACCATCGCCCGTCGTGATCCAGCCCGCGACGGTCTGGTCGAAATCGCCCCAGCCGCCGGTCAGGATGTCAAGTTGCACGCCGGGGTGGGTTTCCTGAAAGGCAGGGAACGCCGTTTCACGGAACCAGTTCATTGTGTCTTCCGTCAAGCCGGTGATGTAGATTTCGAGCACATCGTCCTGAGCAGTGGCGGGAAGCACAAATGAAAGCAGAAGCACGACAAGAGCAAAAAGCAAAGTACGTTTCATGGTGCAGTCTCCTCAACTAAATAACTTGCAAAGTGGTTCTCGCAGATTGAAATTTCGTCCCCACCTCCTCGATCTGAAGCGCTTTACGGTGATCGCCGCCTCGCGCGGCGGGAGCGTTCTACGAAAAGTAAGGTGCGTGGTCTCATCTGGTTAGTTAGTTAGTTTAACTTACTTACCATTTGACGCGGATTGTATTGCTTTATTTCAGTTTTGTCAACAAATTTGATGAATGCGGTCAGAAACGGTAAACTTTATGCCGATTGTTATTTTCCCTTTTGTCTGAATGGATGGTCATTTATAGGGGCGGCGCTCACATGAACCCCTCACGTTGAGAGGAGACCGTTGACGAAGCAAATCGCTATCCTGCACTACGCCAGCCCGCCCGTCGTTGGTGGGGTCGAAAGCACCATTGCCTATCAAGCACGCATTCTCACGGATTTTGGGTATTCGGTTCGCATCGTCAGCGGGGACGGTGCGCCGTTTGACGCTCGTGTGGAAACACACATTCACCCGTTGTTTGGTTCCAAACATCCCGACGTACTCGCCATCAAAGCCCAACTCGACAAGGGCGTAGTGCCATCAGAGTTCGATGCTTTTGTAGCAAAGCAAACGCAAGCACTTGAAAAGGCGCTGGAAGGGTGCGCCGTGTGTATTGCGCATAACGTGCCGACGTTCAACAAGAACCTTGCGCTGTCGGTGGCGCTGTCGAATATGCAGTCGATTCGGGTGCTGGCGTGGTGTCACGATCTGGCGTGGACGAATCCTCAGTATTTGCCGGAACTGCACGAGGGTTATCCATGGGACGTGCTGAAGCGAGTCTGGGCACACGCGCATTACGTGACCGTCAGTGAACCGCGCCGTCTGGAACTGGCGGAAATGCTGGACATCTCGCCGGATGCGATCAGCGTGATCACGCCGGGAGTAGACTCTGCGCGTTTTTTTCACTGGACGGAGACGACCCGGCAGATCGAGGCGAGTCTCAACCTCTTGGATGCGGATGGCATTCTGCTGCTGCCCGCCCGCCTGACGCGGCGTAAGAATATCGCGTTGGGGCTGCTGGTGTTGAGCGTCTTACGAGAACAGACCGGACAGGATTATCGTCTGATCGTGACGGGACCGCCGGGACCACACAATCCGGCGAATCCGGGGTATCTCGCCGAACTGCTGTCCTTGCGTGAATCGCTAGGCTTGCAGAAAGCGGCGCATTTCTTATACGAACTGAGTGATCCACCGCTGATTCCCGACGACGACACAATGGCGAATCTCTATCAGCTTGCCGACGCGCTGTTCTTTCCCAGTATTCAAGAAGGGTTTGGCATTCCGGTGCTGGAAGCAGGGTTAGCGGGACTGCCTGTATTTTGCTCGGATATTCCCCCTTTCCGGCATATGGGACGCGACGACGTAACTTATTTCGACCCTGAGCATGAAGCGCCGGAAGCCATTGCCGCGCGGATTCTTGCTCGGTTGGAGAACGATCCGACAAGTCGTTTGCGCCGCCGATCCCGTCGGGAATATCGCTGGGAGCGAATCATTCGGGATCGATTACTGCCTTTATTGGAGCTACGATGAGTGACTATGACCTTGTACTGGCGCTTTCAAACAACGAAGAACTTGAAGGCTGGATCGCCTTTGCTGAACGATTGCTGCCAAACGGCGGCACCATTCACCTGCGCGGCATGGTGACGATGGAACCGGGCAGGTCTTTGAGCGAAGGGGCATTACAGGCGCGGGCGTGGCGCGAGACCCTTACTCAGGTGGCGCTTGACCATCCTCGTATCCATGATACCGCGTCGGTGTACGTCGATTATCAGCCGCTTCAAAGCGTCTTTGATGACATCACGCGCCTGTCGGCTGATCTCTTGCTGATTCAGTGGCAGATGAACGAAACGCAGGTTGGTGGCGTCTCGATTGAGACAATTTTCGAGAACGCGCCCTGCGACGTGGTGCTGGTCAGCGATAAAGTGTCGCACCAGAAGGGCGACGTGCTGCTGTCACTGCGCGGGGGACCCAATATCTCGCTGGGCGTGCGGGTGGCGCAGGCGCTGGCAAAAGACGGCTCGATCACGCTGTTTCACGCCGCCGACAACCGCCGGATCGCGCCTGACCTCGAATTGATCATGCGTGCCGTGCCGCAGATTTCACGCACGGTGACGGCGATCACCGATATTGCCGACGGGATCGTGCAAGAGACTGAGGGGCATAAGCTGGTGATCATGGGCGCGAGCTTTAACAAGCCCGATCCGGTCTCGTCGTCGGTCAAGCCGATGTTCCGGCAGGTGCATGATCGCACGGGTTTGCCGGTGGCATTGGTGCGGGGGGCGCAGCAGGAAGCATTCGAGTTTCACCTGCCGAAGACTCAGCCCAGTGTCGAAAAATCGCTCTCCGAGCGGGTGGATCGCTGGTTCGCGGAGAATACCTATCACAGCAGCGAGTTCAGCAATTTGCAAACGCTGCTGGCAATGAAAGAGCGTCAGGGCGTGACCATCAGCATTGCCTTGCCTGCGCTGAACGAGGAAAAGACGGTTGGCAAGGTCATCGAAACGCTCAAAACCGCGTTGATGGACGATCTACCGCTGGTGGACGAAATCGTGCTGATCGACAGCGCATCGACGGACAACACTGTCGCCATTGCCGAGAGCTATGGCATTCCGGTTTACCGACATCCCGATATTCTGCGCGACGAGGTGGGCAGCTATACGGGCAAGGGCGAGGCGTTGTGGAAAAGCCTGTACGTGACAAAAGGCGACATCATTGCGTGGGTGGATACCGACATCACCAATATTCACCCGCGCTTTATCTACGGGCTGTTGGGACCGCTGTTGAAGAACCCGCAGGTGCAATACGTCAAAGGGTTCTATGCGCGTCCTATTCAGGTGGGCGATAAAATACAGGCATACGGCGGCGGGCGTGTGACCGAGTTGACCGCGCGTCCGCTGTTGAACCTGTTTTACCCGGAGCTTTCCGGCATCGTCCAGCCGCTTTCCGGGGAGTATGCCGGACGGCGAACGGCGCTCGAACAGGTGCCGTTCTTCAGCGGCTACGGTGTCGAGACCGGACTGTTGATTGATTTACTGGAGCGGTGTGGGCTGGACTGTATCGCGCAGAGCGACCTTGAAGTGCGGGTGCATCACAACCAACCACTGGTAGACCTGAGCAAGATGTCGTTTGCCATTTTGCAGGTGTTCGTCGCGCGGATTGAGCGGGCATACGGGGTGCAGCTTCTTGACCGGGCGAACCGCACGATGAAGCTGATCGTGCAGGAGCCGGGGCGTTTCGCGCTGGATATTGCCGAAATTGGCGACGTGGAGCGCCCGCCAATGGCGACACTGCCTGCTTACCGTGAGAAATTTGGGCTGGATAATTACAAGGTTGAGGTAGAATAGTAATAAGTGGGCGGTGTAAACCGTTCCTTCAACTGGTGAGAGGTGTTGTAAATAGAGTAGGATGGCGTTGAAAGTGTTCTATGGAAACCTTGCATAATCGCATCGATCTGGTCAGAATACCGTTTACCGATAGAGGATCACGCCTGTTGTTCCACCAAAAGGAACACAGGTTTTTTATTCGATTGGCGGAGCGGTGGGTCAAGTGGGAAAAGGAGGTCGGGCATTATCGCAGGCGTCCGCCGATCATCACCGACTTGACCTATCTCTCCCCCTCAGGCGAACCCCTTACCGAAGTCACCACCGATACTTATCCCCATGTTGCCAATATTGATACCCCTGTAGGACGTTTTAGCTGGGTGTTTATCGACCCGGAAACAATGATGATGCGCCTGCCTGTGGGCGAATTCGGGCTGGAGTTCAATGTCTACGCACAGGACGCAGGAACCGACTACCGGGGTGGGGTCATGCACGGCAAGCGCAACGTCGCCTACACCACCAACGCACGATTGAAAGCGAACATCTGCGAACAGGTGGATGCCGATCATTTCCACGTCAAGCTGCAACTCCACGCCGATCCCGGAGACGTGCTGCTGCTGAATATCACCCCGCGACTCGCCTATAACCGTTCGCTGCCTGACCCTGAAAACGCCATCAAGACCGCGAGAAATGCATGGCAGGCGTGGTTCGCTGCCACGCCGCCAGTATTAGACGAATACCGCGCTCAGTACGATTACGCATGGTGGGTGATGCGGTCGGGGATTGTCAACACTCGCTACTACTTCACCCGCGAGGCGCTGCTGCCCTCAAAGATTCATTACGTGGGGGTCTGGCATTGGGATCAGGCGTTTCACGCGCTGGCATACCGGCACGTGGACGTGCGGCTGGCGGAAGACCAGATTCGCATCGTGCTGGATCATCAGCGGGCGGACGGAATGCTGCCCGACGCGATCCATGACGAAGGATTGGTCACGCATTTAGATCTGCCGGTAGCCGCCGACGTGACCAAGCCGCCGATTCTCTCGTGGGCGGTGATGAAGGTGTATGAAATTTCCAGACACGAGGATTTTCTCGCGGAAGTGTATGAACCGCTGACGCGCTGGAATCAGTGGTGGTTGCGCGACAACCGTAATGGCAACGGGTTGTGCGAGTACCGCCATCCGTTCTCGTCGGGGTTGGACGACAGTCCGTTGTGGGACAGCGGAATGCCCGTCGTATCCCCTGATTTGAATACCTACCTTGTGCTGCAACATGAGAATCTATCGGAGATCGCGGAAATTCTGGGCGAAACCGAAGCGGCGGCAGTCCATCGCAGCAACGCGGACACGATGGCACAGAACATGATTGCCAAAATGTGGGATGAAAAGGCAGGCGTGTTCCGCGCTATCCATAAGGATCGCCCGATTTCGACGCTGACGCCGTTCAACCTGCTTCCGCTGCTGACGGGGCGTTTGCCTGAGTCGATGGTGGAACGTGTAATTGCCAATCTGACCGATCCCAACCTTTTCTGGACGGAGTATCCGCTGCCGACGGTGGCGGTGTCCGATCCGGCATTCGACCCGGAACAGATGTGGCGGGGACCGACATGGCTCAACGTCAACTACTTCTTCGTGGAAGCGTTGAAGCGAATTGGAAAGCACGAACTGGCGGCAGAACTGCGGCGCAAGACGCTTGAACTGGTGATGAAGCACGCCGACATCTACGAATACTACAATCCGCTGAATGCCGATCATCCGCCGAAAGCCGCGCCGATGTTCGGGTGGTCATGCGCGATCTTCATCGAACTAGCGCTGGATGAGACGTGGTGGCGGAAGTATTCTGAGTGAACAGCTAGGGATTTTGCGTAGCCGCCTGATTCCGGGCTTCAATGTGCGCGAGCGCCCGTAATTTGTCGGTTTCCGAGAGATTGCTGATCAACAGCAGGCGGCTTCGATCCCTCAAGTCGGGATCAGGCTCGGCGATCAACTCGATTTCGACTTTGTCTTTGGGGTATGCTTCAAGATTAAGTCCCACACGCCATCCCATGTATGGATCATTCAGCGCCCAAACGATGCGGCGCATTCGCGCGGTGATGGCAGTTGCCATACACATGATGCATGGCTCAAGGCTGGTGTACAGTGTGAGTTGATTTTCGTAGGTGTTCAGGAGTTCCTGATGCGTGAAAAAGAGGTGCATTTCGGCGTGCTGTAAAGGACTGTTCAAGGTATGACGGCGGTTGTGTCCTCGCGCGATGATTTGACCATCCGGGGTGACTAATACCGCTCCTATAGGACGGTCTCCTTCGCGGGCAGCGGCTTCGGCTTCATCGAGGGCTATTGTCAGATAACTCGAATGGTTCAATTCATTATCCATTTGGACACCTTTATACTTCTCGTTAGTCAGGGAAGTGCGGTAGAAACCAGGTGTGGGGTTGGGGAAGACCATCAGTACCGTATTCTTAATATATACAACTCTGCTTTCATTCAGAATTAAGAGATTGTTCGGGTGGCACGCAGATAGATCAAGACTTGATGGTCGCCAACTGCATCACGAAAACTGATCATCCGCCGAAAGCCGCGCCGATGTTCGGGTGGTCATGCGCGATCTTCATCGAGCTAGCGTTAGATGAGACGTGGTGGCGGAAGTATTCCGAATGAAACCGATGATAATACCTTCAATCTGAACAGCAAGCGTATCAGGGCAGCCTTCAGCGGCTGCCTTTGCTGTGTCCTTCACCTGAAAGTCGCGCCCGCAGTTGATCGAGTTCGTCGGAATCCAAGTCTTCCATGAACTGCTCGATACGGCTGCGGCGCTTTGCTTTTTCCGACTGTACGACTTCACGAGCGAGGTACGCCTCTAATCCGGCGTTGCGCCAGACGAAGTAGGTGCAAATGGTGGCGGCGGCAACCAGCAGCAGGGACGACGCAACCACAAATGGCATACGAAGCGCCAGCTCCCTCTGGATGTCGTTTTGTACTCGCGCTAGAACATCTGGTAACGCCTGCTGTGCGCTGTCGATCACCTGTCGTAACTGCTCGGCATCCTGCGCCTGTGGAAAGGCAGGTGCCGGGGGCCATAATCCGGCGAAATCGGCGGTGATGAGCAGTCCACGATCAAGCACAAGGTAGAACAGAACGATGAAGACGAGCCAGATGACAGCTGTTGCCCAGTAGCGATCACG
>DATGQJ010000384.1:0-4491 GCA_035304265.1 Oceanobacillus sp. | reverse complement strand
GCGAAATATGTGGTCGAGCGTATCAGCCAGCCCGAATTTCTTGCGCATGTGAACGAAGTCGGCGATTACCTGATGGAACGTCTTCAGGAGATCAACAGCCCTCATATTAAAGAAGTGCGTGGGAAAGGTCTGATGGTTGGTGTGGAATTCACGCTGGATGTCGCGCCCATCATCGAAGCGGGTTACAAACACGGGCTGATCATGGTCAACGCCGGACAGAACGTCATCCGTTTCGTCCCGCCGTTGGTCGTTCAGAAACAGCATGTCGATGCGCTGGTCGAGCGTCTGACCACCGTTCTCGCCAACTTATCCTGACGGACAGCGAGGCGTCACGAATGACCGACGTAAAACCCACCATCGAAAGCGTACCCGGCTTCAAAGTCGCAGGTGTCCATGCGGGCTTGAAAGCCGAAGGTGCGCTCGATTTCGCCCTCATCTACAGCGAAACCCCCTGTGTGGCGGCAGGAGTATTCACCACCAATCAGGTGAAAGCTGCGCCTGTGCTGGTCGATCAGGAACGCCTGCAAAAGAACCCGACCAGCATCCGCGCCGTTGCCATCAACACCAAATGCGCCAATGCCTGCACCGGGCAGCAGGGCATCGACAATGCCCTGCAAACTGCTCGTTGGGTTGCCGAATGGCTCGGTTGCTCCGAAGATGAAGTGTTGGTCATGTCCACAGGCGTGATCGGCACGCAGCTTCCGATGGACAAAATTCGTCGCGGGGTTGACCTCGCCGTTGATGCGCTCGGCGACAACAACTGGGAAGCTGCAGCCCGCGCCATCATGACCACCGATACCCGTCCCAAAATGGCTTCATTTTGCAGTCGTCATGGCTACCAAATTGCCGGAATTGCCAAAGGCTCAGGCATGATCGCTCCAAACATGGCAACCATGTTGAGTGTGGTTGTGACAGATGCATCCTTTAATGAAGTTCAGGCAGTGAGCGACGTTCTTAAAGGCAGCATTGGCAGAAGCTTCAATTGCATTGCGGTGGATGGCGATACAAGTACCAACGATACCGTGCTTCTTCTCGCCAATGGTCATTCCGCGAAGTTCTCAAATAACCATGCCTTTGAAGAAGAATTGGACGCCCTGACGATTGATTTAGCAAAAGAAGTCGTCCGTGATGGTGAGGGAGCAACAAAGTTCATCACGGTGGCTGTGCGTGGGGTTGGTAGTCGGGAAAACGCTAAACAGGTTGCCAATACCATTGCGACATCTCCTCTTGTGAAGACTGCATTTTACGGCGGAGATGCGAATTGGGGGCGAATTGTCGCGGCAGCAGGAAGGTCAGGTGTCACGGTTGACCCGTTAACGATGCACTTGTGGATAACGCCCGGCGAACAACCGAAAGAAGATTTGCTCCTCTTTGAGAATGGAATGCCGACGGACTATAGCGAAGCTGAAGCAACTGAAATCATGAATCAGCCTTCGATTTCGGTTTTGCTGGACTGTGGTCAAGGTGGACTCGATGCAATAGTCTGGACGTGCGATCTCAGCCACGATTACGTATCCATCAATGGACATTACCGGACTTAACCAACGAATTGTAGGGGCAGACCTGTGTGTCTGCCCACCCGCATAATCATCATATCGCAGCGAATTCTCCCCTCTCCCCGGCGAAGCTGGGACACCCGCATTGCGTGGGAGAGGGGCAGGGGTGAGGGGTACAACACACATGCAAGGATTGCTCGCGCTCGAAGACGGACGAACCTTTCCCGGCGTTGGTTTTGGCGCTGTCGGGGTACAAACTGGCGAACTCGTTTTCAACACGTCCATGACCGGCTATCAGGAAATCCTGACCGATCCATCCTATCACAAGCAAATCGTCACCATGACCGTCTCGCACGTCGGCAACACCGGCATTAACCCTGAAGATGTCGAGTCGGATCGTGTCTGGGTTGCCGGGTTCGTCGTCCGCAGCCTCAGTCCCGTCGTGAGCAACTGGCGCAGCCAGCACACGCTTGACGGCTATCTGCGCGAGCAAGGCGTGATCGGGTTGTCGGAAGTTGCCACTCGTGCGCTCGTCCGTCACATCCGCGAGAAAGGCGTCATGCGTGCCGCTATCGCGCATGGTGAAGCGGCAAACGATCCTGCCGCGCTGGTCGAAATCGCCCGCAACTCGCCCGATATGTCCGGCTGGAATCTGGTAGATGACGTGACCTGCGCCGAACCCTATCACTGGACGGAGATGAGCGATCCGGCATGGTACAAGAATCATCAGTATGACCCCAATGGTCCGCTGATCGTTGCTTACGACACGGGCATCAAACGCAACATTCTTCGCATGATGACGGATCGCGGTTTGCGTGTCACCGTCGTTCCTGCGACCACTCCCGCTGATGAGGTACTGGCGATGCATCCGGCAGGCGTGTTCCTCAGCAACGGACCCGGCGATCCCGCCGCCGTCACTTATATGATCGAAAACACCCGACAATTGCTCGGCAAGCTGCCGATTTTTGGTATCTGCCTCGGTCATCAAATCCTTGCCCTCGCGCTTGGCGGCAAAACCGAGAAGATGCGTTTCGGGCATCGTGGCGGCAACCAGCCCGTCAAAAACCTCCTCACGGGCGTGATCGAGATCAGTTCGCACAATCACGGTTTCGCCGTTACGCCAGATAGCGACCTCTCAGGCGCGGAAGTGACTCACATCAATCTCAACGACAACACCATCGAAGGTCTGCGCCACGTCGAACTCGGCGCATTCAGTGTGCAATATCACCCCGAAGCCTCGCCCGGTCCTCATGACTCGCTCTATCTCTTCGACGAGTTCGTAGACCGGGTAAAACGTGAGAGCAGGGTAGTTGAGTAATAAAAATGGTCCAAAATGCCGTCCAAAATGTCCACCTTTTAGGTGTGAGTTGTGCTAAGGTAATGAAAATCGCACCTTACCAACTACACCAGTTCGTGACGGCAAAAACGGCAAGAACGTTGGCGGCAATTGCCGCAGTTTCTCGGCAAAGGCAGTAGCGTCCCGTGTTTTTGCCGAAATTAAAAGAATGGCGGCAACTTTCAGTGGAGAATCATGCCAAAACGAACTGACATCAAAACCATCCTGATCCTTGGCTCTGGTCCCATCGTTATCGGGCAGGGCTGCGAATTCGATTACAGCGGCGTGCAGGCATGTAAGGTGCTGCGGCGCGGAGGCTACCGCGTTGTCCTCGTCAACTCCAACCCCGCCACCATCATGACCGACCCGGAGTTTGCCGACGCCACCTATGTCGAGCCGCTGACGCCCGAAATCTGCGAGCATATCATCGCGCAGGAGAAGCCGGACGCGCTGCTGCCCACCGTCGGCGGTCAAACCGCGCTCAATCTGGCGAAAGCGTTGGCTGAAAACGGCGCACTCGAACGCCACAACGTCGAACTCATTGGCGCGGTTTTCCAGAGCATCGAACTTGCCGAAGATCGCCAGCTTTTCAAAGACGCAATGCTTGAAGTCGGATTACGCTGTCCCCCCAGCGAAATCGTCTCATCAGTGGATGAAGCGCTCCGCGTCGCCGAAGAGATCGGTTATCCTGTCCTCATTCGCCCGTCTTTCACGTTGGGCGGGTCAGGCGGTGGCATCGCACACAATCAAGATGAATTGCGGCAGGTGGTCGAGCGCGGTATCAAGCTCAGTCCAGTTGGTCAAGTGCTCATCGAAATGAGCGTGATCGGTTGGAAAGAATACGAGCTAGAGGTCATGCGCGATGTCAGCGGTAACTTCGTCGTCGTTTGCTCTATCGAAAACATTGACCCAATGGGCGTTCACACAGGCGACAGCATCACCGTCGCGCCCGCACAAACCCTGACCGATAAAGAACTCCAGCGCTTGCGCAATATGGCGAAAACCGTGCTGGATCGTGTGGGCTTGGCGACGGGCGGCGCGAATGTCCAGTTCGCCATCAATCCGGCGGATGGGCAGGTCTATGTCATCGAGATGAACCCGCGTGTCTCTCGTTCGTCGGCGCTGGCAAGCAAGGCGACAGGTTTTCCCATCGCCAAGATCGCCGCGCTGCTCGCCGTTGGCTACACGCTCGATGAAATTCCCAACGACATCACCCGCGTGACTCCCGCCAGCTTTGAGCCGTCGCTGGATTACGTCGTCGTCAAAATTCCGCGTTGGGATTTCGCCAAATTCCCCGGCGCGGACAGCACCCTCGGACCGCAAATGAAGGCGATTGGCGAAGTGATGGCGATTGGGCGCACCTTCCCGGAAGCGCTGCAAAAGGGCATTCGTTCGCTCGACATCGGAATCAGCGGCTTTGGCAGTCGGCAGCAGGACGCCCCGCCAGAAGCGCTGCGTGTGCCCACGGCGCAGCGTCTCTTTCAAGTCGCGAGCGCCTTGCATGAGGGACTATCACCAGAAGAGATCGTTGCGACTACGAAGTTCGATCCCTGGTTCGTGCGCCAGATGCACGACATCGTAACGGTACAGGCGACACTGCTCGATGGACGATCCCTGAATGATTTGAGCGCTGATGATTTCCTCACCCTCAAACGCTAC
>DATGQJ010000383.1:0-3780 GCA_035304265.1 Oceanobacillus sp. | reverse complement strand
AGGGTTGGTGTATCGGTCAGCGTTGGTGTGAGGGTCGGCGTATCCGTCATCGTTGGCGTTAACGTGCGCGTCGGCGTATCGGTTGCGGTTGGCGGTATCGTGCGGGTGCGGCTTGGCAGCAGATTAGCCGTTGGAATGAGCGTGCCCGTACTGAGAACCTGCGCGACTTCAGCGGTAGGGTTCGGCTGCGCGAATTGTGTCATTTCAGCTTCGGTCTGGCAGGACGCCAGCAGCAGCATAAGCAGAAAAATACTGATTTTGCGAGTCATGGACATAAGTGAAACTTCAACGAAAACGGCACAACGGCACAGCAGTGTATCATACGGCAGCAGAACTTTCACCCACCAATCTCGTGGTCATATTGACAGACGCTACCTACATGTGGTAGCTTTTTGTACATGACGCCCTTGGAAAGGTATTCACCCGTGTTTTTCTGTAACATGTGTTGTTGTCTGATCAGAATCGGCGAGTGCATCCGGGTGGCGTCGGCGTAGGTATTTTCCGTTTACCGCTTAAAAAGACCGATCCACGTGGATCGGTCTTTTTTTGTTGTTCAGCAGGCACGTCGCAGCGTTCGATTTTCAGGAGGAAGTGAGCCTCATGACAAGCTGGCTTGAAACATTGGAGGGTCAAATCCCCGAAGAACGGGGACGCGAAATCGAAATTTTCGCGGGGCAGGTCGAGTTAAGACGCCAAAACAAAGTCGATGAAAAAGTATTTGCCGAAACCCGCCTGCGCTGGGGCATTTACGGACAGCGCTATGATAACGGGCAGCGCCACGATGGTAAGCAGACTCAGACCATCAGCTACCCATCGGGCGACCTCACCAAAGGACCCACGACCTTATGGGATGCGCCGGGAATGCAGCGCATCAAAGTTCCGTTTGGCGGGCTGACACCGCGCCAGATGGAGGTGCTTGCCGAACTCGCCGACGAATATTCGGACGGCATTCTGCATGTCACCACCCGACAGGACTTCCAGCTTCATTTCGTCCACATCGAAGATACTCCCGATCTGATGCGCCGCCTCGCCGCCGTCGGCATCACGACACAAGAAGCTTGCGGCAATACGGTGCGCAACGTCACGGCTTGCCCGCTTGCAGGTATCTGCCACGATGAACCGTTCGACGTAACTCCCTACGCAAAAGCGATGGCATACTTCCTGCTTGGGCATCCCGATACGCAGGACTTCGGACGCAAATTCAAGACCGCTTTCTCCGGTTGCGAACAGCACGCCTGCGGGCTGGTCAGCATCCACGATTTGGGATTGCTGGCACGCACCCGCGAAGTGGACGGCAAAGTCCAGCGTGGCTTTACGGTCTTCGTCGGCGGCGGACTGGGCGCGATTCCACATCAGGCGAGAGTGCTGGTGGAGTTCGCCACCGAAGACGAAATCATGCCGCTGGCGCAAGCGGCGGCGCGAGTCTTCGCACGATTGGGCGAAAAGAAAAACCGCAACCGCGCACGCCTCAAGTTTCTGGTCGAACAGCTTGGCATCGACGAGTTCCGCCGTCTGGTCTTCGAGGAGCGCGAAAAGCTGCCGCACGACGAGCGCTGGACATCCTACCTTCCAGAGGTGGAAAACTATCAGGAAACCCCCGTCAAGACGCCTGTTTCACTGAATGGTCATATCAAGCCGGACGGTTTCGAGGCGTGGTATCAGACCAATATATACAAGCAGCGCCAGCCGAATTACGTGGCGGTGTATATCAACCTGCCATTGGGCGACATTACTTCGACGCAGATGTTCAAACTGGCAGACATCGCGCGGAGATACGCAGGCGACAACGTTCGCACGACGGTGGAGCAGAACATTCTGCTGCGCTGGGTGTCTGAAGCAGACCTTCCCGAACTTTACGCAGAACTGAAGCCGATTGGTCTGGCAGAACCGGGCATCAACACCATCATCGACATCACCACCTGCCCCGGCACCGATACCTGCAAGCTCGGCATCGCGTCGTCGCGTGGATTGACCGGAGAACTGCGCCAGCAGCTTGCGGCGAAGATGCCGACCCTTCCCGACGCCGTGAAAGAACTGAAGATCAAGATCAGCGGGTGCTTCAATTCCTGCGGTCAGCACCACATCGCCGACATCGGCTTCTTTGGCAACAGCCGCCGTTCCGGGAATTACCTTGTCCCGCACTTTCAGGTGGTACTCGGCGGCAAATGGAAGGAAAACGCGGGCAGCTACGGGCTTGCCGTCGGCGCTGTGCCTTCCAAGCGCATTCCTGAAGTGCTGGAAGCGATCACCGGACGATTTGCGCAGGAGCGCGGCGAGGGCGAAACCTTCCAGGATTGGATCACACGGCTGGGCAAGAAAGAGGTTCGCGCCCTGCTGGAACCTTACATGAAAGTACCGCCCTACGAAATCGATCCATCCTACTACACTGACTGGGGCGATCCACGCGAATACTCGCTCGGCGACATCGGTATTGGCGAATGCGCGGGCGAAGTGGTGTCCCTGTTCTCGATGGAAATTGCCAAAGCCGAATCCAAGCACTTTGACGGGTTACTGGCGCTAGACGAAGGTAACTACGCGAAAGCGGACGAGAGCGCATATCAGGCGATGCTGCTTGCAGCACGTGCGCTGGTGCGCACTAGCTTCCTCGACGTGGGTGATGATCCGAACAACATTGTCGCGGAATTCCAGACTCGTTTCGTGGATACCAAGTTGTTCTTCGACCCCTTCGCGGGTGGAAAATTCGCGCAATACTTCATTAATCGACACGAAAACCCGCCCGCCAACCCGGATGCCGATTCTGCGCGGCGGCTGCTCGAAGAGGCACAGCTTTTCATCGAGGCGTGCTATTCCTGCGATGCACGTGTCAACGGCAGTATTATCGGCTCATAGGTGAGGAAGGTGATGATGATTCCGCTTCGCACACAGGTCAAATTTTTTCTGGAGAATCCGGAAGGGGTCGATCTCGCGACCTTCTCGCCAGTCTTCCAGCGTTGGATTCAGCAAAAAGCGCTGAAAGGACAGCTTATCGACGTGGCGGATTACCGTCACGTCTTCGAGGGTCCCGGCATGGTGCTGATCGGCTACGATAGCGATTACTTCATCGAAAATCGCGATGGTCGTCTCGGCTTGCTCTACACGCGCAAACGGCAAGTTGACGCCGACGTGCAGGCGCAGCTACGCGCCTCGTTGCAGCTTGCGCTGGATGCCTGCCAACTGCTGGAAGCCGATGATGCTTTCAACCCAAGATTGAAGTTCCGCGCAGACGAAATCGAACTCCGCTTCCCGGATCGGCTGCGTCTGCCCAACAAGCCTGAAACCTTCGATCTGATCAAAGACGACGTGGGAACTGTGCTGGCGGAGTTATACGGCTCGGACAGTGTGAATTTCGCGCCCGTGAGCAATGATCCGCGCTATCTGTTCACGATTGCCGTTCAGCATCCCGGCGTCACCAGCATCAACGAGCTTTTTCAGGCGGCGAGGGAAGTTTAACAAACAAGGTGAAGAGCGCTCGCTGAACCTCACCCCCGCCTCGCTTCGCTCGACTCCCCCTCTCCACGCAGTGGAGAGGGGGGTGGGGGGTGAGGTTTACACCTTCCCGCAAACCCCGTCTTGATTTTGAAAACTGCATCGAAGCGCTCAAGCCCCCTGCTATTCCTCTTACTCAAATCTCGGTGGGCTTGCTGGCGGACGGGGATGAACCGGACGCGGTGCTGGCGGTTGATCCCGAAGCGTTTTCAAGGTCGCTTCGTCCACAACCCGACCATTGAAACGTTCATACAGCGCCGGGTTCTCGATGCGATCCACCGCATAGCGCCAGCG
>DATGQJ010000382.1:0-4479 GCA_035304265.1 Oceanobacillus sp. | reverse complement strand
CTTAAGCGGCGCTGTGGGCAGACAAATGCAAGGTGAACCAGTCCACCGCCAGCCGCGCGACCTGTTCCAGAGCGCCCGGTTCTTCAAACAGGTGGCTTGCGCCGAGCACGATTTTCAGCTTCGGCTCGACACGCATCTGCTGTGCCGCCTGACGGTTGAGTTCGATCACGGGCAGATCGTTACCACCAACGATCAGCAGCGTTGGTGCAGTCACCTGTGACAAAGCATCCCCCGCGAGATCGGGGCGTCCGCCGCGCGAAACCACAGCATGGACGGTCATCGGGCGGCTGGCTGCGGCGATCAAAGCGGCGGCTGCGCCGGTGCTTGCGCCAAACAGTCCTATGGGCAGATGTTGGGTATCGGGTTCGTTTCTCAGCCAGTCAACCGCTCCGATGAGGCGATCTGCCAGCATGGGGATGTCGAAGCGGAGATGGCGTGTATACTGATCGGCGGATTCTTCGTTCGGGGTGAGTAAGTCAATCAGAAGGGTTGCCAATCCCGCGCTTTGTAAGTGACGGGCGACTGCCTGATTGCGAGGGCTGTGGCGGCTGCTGCCACTGCCATGTGCGAACAGGACGATTCCTGAGGCAATTGTTGGGATCGCCAGCGTGCCTTCCAGTTCCAGCTTGCCCACATCAAGGGAAAGCGTGCGTTCCCTGCCGCGCTGCGCATGTATTCGATTCAACATCAGATAAAACCTCTCCAAATACGATAAGCCGAACTTCACTAAACCAAGTCGAAAACAAGAAGTGACCTCCCATCGTATGGGTAGGGCACTTTATAGAATTGAAACGATGCTGCGCGGGGGATGTGCTCTGATAAGAATCGATGCTAGATGGGGGCTTCGGGAGTATCACGCTGCAAATCCGGTATGTTGCCGGGTTCTTCGTGAACCTGAAGTTGGTTCTCGACTTCCTTAACGCCCTGAACCGCGCGGACAACCTTGAGTAATGGCGTCACTTCGCTGGCGAGCACGTTGCCTCGCAGGATGATTCGCCCCTGATCTGCGGTCACGTCAATGGCACGAGATTGACTGACCACTCGCCCCATCTCCGAGCGAACGCGGGCGACCAGCGTCTCATCGCTCACCGGCTCGTTTTGAAAACGACTGCGGGTTTCAGCGACCATGCCCTGCGCCTTGTTCTCAAGGTGCTTCTGAGCGCCTTCTCGTGCTTCCATCATTTCGTTGGTGTACTTGGTGATTTTGTCCCGCATCAATGCACGACGCCGCCGACCTGCCGCCGGATCGAGTAAATACATGAGTCCTGCACCGCCGAGCGCGGCAATTGCCCATCTTAGCATGTTGTCCTCCTATTGTTCGTTGGCTGTCGCCTGCTTTTGCCATGCACGCGACAACAGGTTACGCACTTCATCATCAGTGGTTTGCGAAAAGTCTCGGTACCACAGCCCAACCGCGTAGAACGGTTCAGGCGTACTGGCACAAATGATCTCGTCAACGTGATCCTGAAATAGTTCGCAGGTGTCACGCGAAGCGGTTGGCACGGCGACGACGATCTTTGCGGGTTCATATTCGCGCAGTGCGAGGACTGCCGCGAGCATGGTTGCGCCCGTCGCCAAGCCGTCGTCTACCAGAATCACGGTGCGATCTTCTAACTGTGGCGGTGGACGATCACCCCGGTAAGCGCGTTCACGGCGCTCCAATTCGCGCTGTTCTTTGCGGGTGACTTCTTCGATTTCCACATCGCTAATCTGTTCACTCTCAACCACCTTGCGGTTGATCACCCGCTGACCGCCAGTTGCAACAGCGCCGAAGGCAAGTTCTTCGTGACCGGGTACGCCCAGTTTGCGCACGAGGAAAAGATCAAGCGGCGCGTGTAGCGCCTGTGCCACCTCGAAGGCGACGGGGACGCCGCCGCGAGGAAGCCCTAAAACAATCACATCGTCGCGGTTAGCGTATTCGCTCAGTTTTTGTGCAAGCTGTTTGCCTGCATCAGCGCGGTCATGAAATAACATCGCACACCTCACTTTTAGATTACAAAAAATATTGTGAAATGTCAATTGTAATTATGAAAGTATGCACTAGCATTATTGCCGATGCAACAATTGTGATTTCAACCCTTCTTCACTGTGCAGAACAACCAAAGAGAAAGCGAACAAGAAATAAAATTCATGAATTCTTGGGATTTCTGTACTGCCGCAATTGGAAGGATGAATTACACTTAATTAAGCTAAGTCACAACCATGTGCATTAAAACATCATTGATCTCAATGGGTTTGTGACGCAAGTTAGCTTAATCGAGTTCATTGAAAGCACTCTATGGCGAACTGGTCGTCCCAACTCCGTCCCGGCGAATTACGCCTTGTCTTCATTCTAGGGTTTTTGCTATTCACGAATTCTTTAGCACTAGACCTCTCGGATGTGGTTGCGGTCAGCGGATTTTTGAGTCAGGTTGAAGTCAGCAACATCCTGATCGTCTGGATTGTGGATATGCTGCTGATCGCCCTGAGCAGCGGTTTGCAAACGCTGATCGTAGATCGTTTCAACCGCCTGCGGTTGATCAAGGCGATGCTGCTGATCTTTGCCGGACTGTATCTGTTGCTTCGCCTGTTGTTCGCGTTCAACATCCCCGGTGCAATTAACTACTCGCTCCTGTTTCTGCTGGTGGAACAACAGTGGGTGTTCTTTCCGCTGGTGTTCTGGGTGCTGGCAAACGACATCTTTGATCTCTCTGCGGCAAAGCGCCTGTTTCCCGCCATCTCAAGCTGGGGGTATGCGGGGCAGGTTGCCGGATTGGGGATTGCCGCGATCACGCCTGCGCTGCTGGCGCGGCTGAATCTGGGCATTCACGAAACGTTGACCTTCAACGTCATCCTGTATCTGTTTGCTTATGGTGCGGTGGTGTGGGGTCTGCGCGGGCAGAAGATTCGGCAGGCACGACGTGAGAAACAGACGGTACGCGAGACCTTGACCGAGGGGGCGGGATTTGTCCGCGAAGTGCCAGCCTTCCGCTATCTGATGATCGCGACGCTGGCGTTGGGGGTCGTCCTGACGGTGGTCGATTTTCAATTCCTTTCGGTCACGGATTCTCATTTCAAGACCGCGCCAGAGGGATCATTTCAGGTTTTCTACGGCTTGTACCGGCTTGGGCTGACGGTTGTCGCCATCATCATTCAAACGCTGGTCACGCCGCAGTTGACCAAGCGGTTCAACCTGAAGGACATTTTCACGTTCTTCCCATTCGTCATGCTGGTCAGTTCACTGCTCTTGTGGATACCGGGGGTGGTCGCGGTATCCGCAGCACGTGCGTTGTTCCGTACTTTACGCGGCAGCATTGATGAGCCAGTACAAAAAATGTTCCTCGCGCTGGTTCCGGAGGAACGGCGCGGGCGTGTGAGCATGTTCATGGATAGTTATCTGTTCGCGGGCGGTGCGCTTCTGGGGTGCATTCTGGTCGGCGCGGTGATTTTACTCAACTATGGGATCGGTATTCCCAACCATGAGGCGATCTATTTGCTATTCGCGGTAGCCGCATCTATAGTGGCTATCGTGATGGTATTCAAAATGCGCAGCACCTATGACCAGTCCATGCTCAACTGGAGGCTGAAACGTCGTCAGCGTGGAGCCAGCGTCATCGAAAAACTGGAATTCTAGCCAATGTACACGATTCGCAAACTACGCCAGAAACCCGGTCATTGCGGTCCGGCAACCATTGAGATGATGTATTCCATTTATGGGATTCATAAAACGCAGGACGAAATTGCACAGGCAATTGGCGATGTCGAGCGCATCACCGAGCGCGGGTGCAGCGTCGATGAAATGGCGCACGCAGTGGAACAACTGACGCCCAATTACATTTTGCTCGGTAAGATGTATGGTACTATCGAAGATTTGCGGGTTCTGACCGAAAAGTACCTGCTTCCGGTGGGCGTCGAATGGCGCGGACGCTTTTTGGAACCGGACGGGCGCATCTGGGAAGAGGGGCATTACAGCCTCGTCACCCACGTCAATCTCAGCGAAGGTTCGCTGGAAGTGATTGATCCGTATGCGCCCGGCGTCAATCTGCTCAGCATGAACGATTTGATCCCGATTGATCTGTTTCTTCAGCGGTGGTGGGATACGAATCCCATACCTTCGCCGGAGAACCCTGCTGTCGTTACCGAAATCCGGGATGATCGGCTTTTATACGTCCTTGTGCCCAAAACGTTGACGAACGGTTTGCGTGCGGTTGGACTTTCTCCGATGATGGCAGTTTATAGTAGGTAAAAAAGATGATGACCACCGAAGCGAAACAGACCTCTGGCGTTTCAACCGGCGAACTACTCACCCTTTTTTGCGTCATTCTGCTCGTAGTGGGATTTCTTGCGCTCCCATGGCTGGTAGTCGATGGGAGCAGCTATTCGGGGTTGGCACTGCTGACTGAAGCGCAAACCGCAACCTCCTACGATGTGTCGCAAGCCGTCTTGCTTCCGGTGGCTGCGATTGTTGGCGGTCTTGCAGGATTGTGTGGCTTGTCGAGC
>DATGQJ010000381.1:0-3780 GCA_035304265.1 Oceanobacillus sp. | reverse complement strand
CACGTAGCTGATCAGCTTGATCAGTTCGTTATCGGCAAGGCGCGGATCGCTTCCGGTCACGCTGGCAAGCGCCGCCGCCGCGTTCTGCTCGATTTTCGCGCCGTATTCCTGCGCCCGTTTGACAATCCATCCGGTGCTGTCTTTCGGCGCAATGAACGCCTTTTCAAAGCCGTTGCCGTTGACCTCACGCGCCTTTTGCACGACTTTATGCGAATCGGACAACTTGTCCCGCTCAACGAAGATCAACCGCGTCCATTCGGGCAAATTCGGAAGCTGCTCGACCAGCATTTGCACCGCTTTCTTGCCGGTCTCGCCCGCGCCTTTTCGGGTGATATGCGCTAGCAGCCCTTTGACGATGACAAGGCGTTTATCCGCCATGAACGGAAATGCCATCGCCGCGCCCAGAATCTCGGTGAGCGGCGTTACCGTCCCGTCGAACTCGTTGGTGTTGAGTTCGGCGTTCGGCGTCTGATTGAATTTGGCGACCATTTTGTTGACCTCTTCTTCAATGCGGAGGTCATCGTCGCCGTGAAAGATGTAGAAGGTTGGCGTTTTGGGCATAGGAGTAATGCGTAATGAGTGATGAGTAAAAGAAGGTCAAAGTGAAAAGTTGAGATACCCCTTTCGACTTTGAACTTTCCACTCATCACTCATGACTGTCTTCCCTCTAACTGGAACGAGTAATGACACGGTGCATGGTCACGGCGTTGCGGCTGAAGGGCAGGTGATATTGCTCTCGGCGTATGCTGATGACTTCGAGATCGGCAGGGTCGCCGTCGGTGGTGATGTGCCGCTGCAAGGATGCGCCGACAGGCTGCGAAAAGAGGATCGCCGCCATCGTCAACGCCATCACCGCAGGCATCCGGTTCCACACGTCGCGACGGCTTGCGCCGGTCAACCCCAACATCGCCGCCATGGTGGTCAGAAAGCCCGTCGTCACCAGATTGGTTCCGCAGTTGGGATGAACCGCCAGATGATGCTCGCCGTTACGCATCCGGCGCAGCGCATCGTGGACGGCGGTCTCGATCATCTCGGTTGGCGCATCGCCAAGCAAAATAAACCCGGAATCGGTGCTGCGCCCCGCCATGCGAAGGTCTTTGATCCGCTGTGAAAGGATGTGAATGGTGGCGTGTTCCAAGCCGTGATTGCGACGAGTACGGCGGATGATGGGCAAATCGAGCACCGGACGGGCAAACGTTGCAAACTGTTCTATCAGACCTTGCTGCATGTTCTGATTACCTGTCTCTGTACACGAAGCGTAACTTTAACATATCTTCTGCCCACTGGAAACCCACCGCGTTGCCTACGGTTATGCGCACAAAATTAAAGTTGGGATACAATGGACTCAGGATCAGGTGCGGCATCTGCCGCACCCTTTTTACGCAGACAAACAAGGAGAATGATCGGAATGCATTTACGAAAGCTGGTCTTGTTAACACTTCTGGTACTGGCGCTGCCGTTCGCTGTATGGGCACAAAGTGAGCCTGCCGATGGCGGCGAAATCGAATATGGGCAGACGGTGGATGGAGAACTCACCACAGATTCCCCGGCTATCGCCTACACGTTCACGGGCGAAGAGGGAACTTCGGTGACGATCACGATGATCTCGGATGATTTCGACACCTACCTGACGCTGCTGGATGAAGATGGTGACGAACTCACCCGCGACGACGACAGCGCAGGCAACCTCGATGCGCGGATTGGACCGTACAGCCTGCCCGCCGACGGTGATTACACTATCGTCGCGCAGAGCTATGCCTACCGCAATAACAGCGGCAGCGCGACTGGCGATTTCACCCTGACGTTGGAAATCGTCGAGATCGAGTTGATCGAATATGGTGAGAGCGTCGAGGGCACGCTGACATCCAGCGAACTCAGTGCGCTTTATTTCTTCAACGGTGCAGCAGGCGATAGCGTGCTCATCCGCCTGTCGTCCGACGATTTCGACTCGTACCTGACCCTGAGCGATCCGTATGGTTACGAGGTGATCACCAATGATGATGGCGGTGGCAACCTGAACTCACTGATCGGACCGTATACACTGGCGGATACGGGGCAGTACATGATCACCGCGCGAAGCCTGAGCGGTACGTCAACGGGTGACTACGTCCTTGAGTTGGAGCGTGCTGAAGTTTCGGTGCTCGAATTCAACGAAACCGTCACGGTGGACATCAGCGATGAGAGCAGCGCCGCGTACTTCACGTTCGAGGCGAATGCTGGAGACGTGATAGACGTGGTGGTCGATGGTGATGTGGATACCAACCTCACCCTGAATGACACCTACAACTATCAGCTCGCTTACGACGAAGACGGCGGCAGTGGCAACAATCCTGAACTCAATGGCATCGTGCTGAATCAGTCGGGAACCTACACGCTGCTGCTGCAAGCGCCGTTCGGCGGTGAAGGCAGCGTCGAACTGACGCTGTCACGTGGCGAGGTGCCTTCGTTGAACGATGGTCCGCAGACGGTGAACTTTAGCTCGTCACAGACCACCCGAACGCTGGTCTACACTGGTGAGGAAGGGGAAACCGTTCGCCTGAACGTGTCCGTTCTCAGAGGCACCGGCTCGCCAAGCGTGGACGTGTCGCAGAATGGTGGTTCCGTGACATATGTTAGCTCAAGCAGCGTAGAAGGCTTGAGCGTGATCTTTACCATTCCGGAAGATGGCGATATACAGGTGACTGTCTCGGAGTACAGCTACACCAACCAGTCATTGGAAGTGTCGATTTCGTCGGCGGAATAGCTTTCGTTGAAACGAGGTTGTTTGGGCGCAGCGTGAATGCTGCGCCCTTTTTATTGTGGCGTTATAGCCTTACAGGTAAATGCTGCAAACCGCGCAGCACGTAAGTGTTGCGATAGGGTGGTTGATCGGTGGTCAGTTGCATGTTCGGGAAGCGGTGGGCAAGCGTGCCGATGACGATTTGCCCCTCAAGACGGGCAAGCGGCGCACCGAGACAGAAGTGAATGCCGTTGCCGAAGGCGAGATGGTGGTTGTCTTCCCGCCCGATGTCCAGTTGGTCGGGGTTGGCGAAACGTTCGGGGTCGCGGTTTGCCGAGCCGAACAGCGTGGCAACCTGCTGTCCTTTACGCAGCTTGTGACCGTTGACTTCCATATCTTCCAGAACCCAGCGGACAGTCAACTGAACCGGACTGTCGTAACGCAGGAGTTCCTCGACGGTGGATTTGATCAGCGTAGGGTCTTGTTGCAGGCGAGTAAACTGGTCGGGGTTGCGCAGCAGCGCCAGTGTGCCGTTGCCGATCAGGTTGACCGTCGTTTCGTGTCCGGCAATCAGCAGCAGAATACACATGGCGATCAATTCATCTTCGGTCAGCCGATCCCCTTCGGCTTCGACGGCGACCAGTGCGCTTAAGAGGTCTTCGCGGGGAGAACGGCTGCGTTCTTCGGCAAGCTCGCGGAAGTAGGCGGCGAATTCCACCGTTGCCTTTGAGCCAGTTATATAGACTTCTTGTACGTCGGTCAGTTCCAGCGTGTGCGCGAGGTCGCGGGACCAGCGGCGGAAGGTTTCACGATCACTGGCGGGGACACCAAGCAACTCGGCAATGACGGTGACAGGTACAGGGAAGGCGAGATCATCAATGATGTCCATTTCGCCTTTTTCCTGCGCTTCGTCCAGCAGCGAGTCGGTGAGCGACTGCACCGAGTCCCGAAGGCGCTCAATCATGCGCGGGGTGAAGGCTTTATGCACCAGCGTGCGTAAGCGGGTGTGGTCGGGTGGGTCTTTGAGCAGCATCCAACCACGCTGCATTTCAATCAGGGGA
>DATGQJ010000380.1:0-7380 GCA_035304265.1 Oceanobacillus sp. | reverse complement strand
GCGTTACGGCTTGCGCTACACCCATGACAATGCTGCCGCTGCGAAGGATGCTGACATTCTCGTGCTTTCGATCAAACCGCAGGTGATGGGCGAGGTTGCAAGATCGCTCAACGGAACCGGCACTAAAGCCTCGCTGGTGTTGAGCATTCTCGCAGGGGTACGCATCAAAACCATTGCAAAAGGACTGAACAACCCCAGCATTGTTCGTGCCATGCCCAACACACCAGCGCAGATCGGGCAGGGGATTACCGTGTGGACGGCAACGCCGGAAGTGCCGCACACGCAGCGCGAACAGGCGAAGGCGCTGCTTGGCGCGTTGGGTGATGAATTATACATGGAAGACGAGAAGTTCCTCGATATGGCGACGGCGTTGAGCGGCACGGGACCCGCCTACATCTTCATGTTCATGGAAGCGATGATTGATGCGGGGGTACATCTTGGATTCTCCCGTCGTGACGCCGAGCGATTGGTGCTGCAAACCATACGCGGATCGGTAGATTACGCCATCCAGTCCAATATGCATCCTGCGCCGCTGCGCAATCAGGTGACGAGTCCCGGCGGCACGTCGGCAGCCGCGATCTACGAAATGGAGAAGGGCGGCTTGCGTACCGTAATCGCCGACGCGATATGGGCGGCTTACCGTCGCTCGGTGGAGTTGGGCGACTTGCAGGAGAAAAACGGCTCATAGTCGTTCCCTTCACTTGCCTGAAATCCTGCCGCACACACAAGAAAATTGACGCTCGAACACCCGAATCAAAAACGAGCAGGGGGTGCCTGCTCGTTGTAAATCTTGCTTGGGCGCTTTTAGTCTTCGCCTGAGCCGTTGGTGTCTTCGACGATGCGAAGTACGGCACTGCCGCGTGCTTGAATCTTGCGCTGGATACGAGACGCCAGTTCCGCGCGGCGCAGCGCTAGCGTTGCCTCGCGGTTCTGTTCCGGCGGCAGCCCTTCCTTAATAAGCTGTTCGGCACTGCGGCGGGCGGATTCGATTGCCTCGGTGTCCAATTCGTAGGACGACTCGGCGAGGTCTGCCAGCACCACGACTTTATCGGGACGGATGTCCACGACGCCGCCGTAAATGGCGAAACGTTCTTCCGCCCTGCCTTTACGGATCACCAGTTCGCCGAAGCCCAGCGTGGTCAGAACGGGCGCGTGACGAGGCAGCACGCCCATTTCACCCTCACTGCCGGGGATGACGACCATATCCGCTTCCGGTTCGCTGAAAACCAGCTTTTCCTGTGTGACGATCTCGACGGCTAATGGCATGAGACAGCCTTTCTAGCCTTCACGCTGAGATTCTTCGTAGCGTTGCAGTACGTCCTCAATCGGACCCGCCATGTAGAACAGTTGCTCAGGAATGTGGTCGAGTTCACCATCAAGGATCATGCGGAAGCCACGAACGGTATCTTTCACGCGCACGTACTTGCCTTCGCGTCCGGTGAACTGCTCCGCCACCTTCATCGGCTGGCTCAGGAACAATTCGATCTTACGGGCACGAGCGACCAGCAGCTTGTCGTCGTCCGAAAGTTCGTCGATACCGAGAATGGCGATGATGTCCTGCAAGTCCTTGTAACGCTGGAGTACCTGCTGCACCTCACGCGCCGTGCGATAGTGTTCTTCACCCACCACCAGTGGGTCGAGAATCTTGCTGGTGCTTGCCAGTGGGTCTACCGCCGGGAAGATCGCGCGGGCGGCAATCGAACGCTCCAACGCAATCGTACCGTCGAGGTGCGTGAACACGGCTACCGGCGCGGGGTCGGAGTAGTCGTCGGCAGGTACGTAAACCGCCTGCATCGACGTGATCGAGCCGGTCTGCGTCGAGGTGATGCGCTCCTGAAGCTGCCCCATCTCGTCCGCCAGCGTCGGCTGATAACCCACCGCCGAAGGCATACGTCCGAGCAGCGCCGACACTTCCGCGCCCGCCAGCGAGTAACGGAAAATGTTGTCGATGAACAGCAGCACGTCGCGCCCTTCGTCGCGGAAGTATTCCGCCATGGTCAGACCGGACAGCGCCACGCGCAGGCGCACACCCGGCGGTTCGTTCATCTGTCCGAAAACCATCGCCAGCTTTTCGAGCACGCCCGCTTCTTCCATTTCGTAGTAAAGCTGCGTGCCTTCGCGAGTGCGCTCACCGACGCCCGCAAACACCGACAAACCGGAGTGTTCGGTAGCGATGGAGTTGATCAGTTCCATGATGGTCACGGTCTTGCCCACACCCGCGCCACCAAAGATGCCGGTCTTGCCGCCTTTGGTCATCGGCGCGATCAGGTCGATGACCTTCATGCCGGTCTCGAACACTTCAATCTTTGTCGTCTGATCTTCAAATTCCGGTGCTGGGGCGTGAATGGGGCGGCGCGGCGTTTCGGGCGAGATCGGAGCGCCGAAATCGACGGGGCGACCCAACACGTTGAAGATACGTCCGAGCGAAGCCTCACCCACCGGAACCGTGATCGGTTGCCCGGTTGCGTAGGCGGGGACGCCGCGCTGCAAGCCGTCGGTGGTGTCCATCGCGACGGTGCGTACCGAGTTGTCACCGAGATGCATCTGCGCTTCAAGGATCAGGTCGTCTTGCCCTTCGCGCGGCACACGGATAGCGTCGTAGATGTCGGGGAGTTGACCTTCAGGAAACTGAACGTCCACCACCGCGCCAAGAATCTGGGAAATGGTTCCCTGAATTTCTGCCATCGAGAGTCTCCTTAATACTGCTGCTCAACTACTGCCTGATGGTTGCGAGGTTGAGCAGCGAGGTCACGTTCGATCTTGACCGCCAGTTTTTCAATTGAATTTTGCAGCGCCTCTGCGCCGCCCACGATGTCGAGGATTTCGCTGGTGATGCCCGCCTGACGCGCCTTGTTATAGACCAGTGTAAGGCTTTCAGAGAGGGCTTCGGCGTTATCCGAGGCGTTGCGCATCGCCACCATACGGGCGGAATGCTCGCTCGCCTGACTTTCCAGAACTGCCTGATACAGTTGCAGAATGGTAAAGCGCGGGACGATCTCGTCCAGAATTGCCTCTGCGCTTGGTTCGAATTCGTAATCGAGCGCACCGCTCGTAAGATGCGGCATCTCTTTCAGGAATTCGGTCACGATTTGATCTTCAGTTTCATAGGGCATCAGCGGCAGCAGGCGCAGAACGCGCGGACGCTGTGTGAGGGTGTTGACGAAATCGGTGTACGCGACGAACACTTCATCCACTGTGCCCGCAAGGAATTCGTCTATCACTAACCGCGATACAGGCGAAATGGTCGCAATCGACGCTTCCGCCGGATTAGGAAACTCCGCGATCACATTTTCACGCAGACGGATGAGCGAGTCGCGTCCCTTACGCCCGATGGTGACGTAGCGTACCTCTTCGGGAATGCGTTCGGCGAAGCGCCGCGCCACCCGGATGATGTTTGTGTTGAATGCGCCCGCCAAACCACGATCCGATGTGATCAGCACGATGATTGCGCTTTGAGGGTCGGTGCGCGGCGTGAGCAGCGGGTGCAGCGGCGTGCCTTTCGCGGCAGCACTCTGCACGTTGAGTAGAATTTCCCACGCTCTTTCCGCGAAGGCGCGGCTTGCCAGCACCCGCGCCTGTGCCTTACGTACTCTTGAGGCGGATACCGCTTCCAATGCGCGGGTGATCTGTCCAATATTCTTGACGCTGCGAATGCGCTTTTTAACTTCACGAGCAGTAGGCATTGGTCATTTCTCCTTCGTGCCGTTGTGAGGGGGCGACTGCAATCCTTCGGATAGCGTCGCCCGATCCCAAAACTGGCAACTCGCCTTTAGCTAAAGCTCGCGTTGAATTCTTCAATCGCCTGTCGCAGTTTCGCCTCAGTCTCGTCAGAGACTGCGCCGCTCGTTTCGATCTCGTCGGCAATTGCAGCGTACTGGGTGTGATAGGCGCGGATGAAGTTCGCCTGCCACTCCTTGACACGATTCAAGGGGATGTTGTCGAGCATACCGCGCGTACCTGCGTAGAGCAGCGCCACCTGATCGGTCAATGGCAGCGGTTGGTACTGTGGCTGCTTGAGCAGTTCGGTCAGGCGCAGACCACGATCCAACTGGCGCTGTGTCGCTTTGTCGAGGTCGGAGCCGAACTGCGCGAACGCCGCCAGCGAACGGAACTGCGCGAGGTCGAGACGCAAACCGCCAGCAACCTTCTTCATGGCTTTGGTCTGCGCGTCACCACCCACGCGGCTGACGCTGATACCGACGTTGATGGCAGGGCGAGTACCTGCGTTGAACAACTCGGTTTCAAGGAAGATCTGCCCGTCGGTGATCGAAATCACGTTGGTGGGCACGTATGCCGACACGTCACCCAGCAGGGTTTCGATGATCGGGAGCGCCGTGAGGCTGCCGTTGCCGCGTTCTTCGCTCAACTGCGCCGAGCGTTCCAGCAAACGGCTGTGCAGATAGAACACGTCGCCGGGGTAAGCTTCGCGTCCCGGTGGGCGGCGCATCAACAGCGATACCTGACGGTAAGCCCATGCGTGTTTGGAGAGGTCGTCGTAGACGATCAGCGCGTCCTTGCCGTTCTCCATGAACCACTCGCCCATGGCGCAGCCCGCATACGGGGCGATGTACTGAAGCGCCGCCGCTTCGGAAGCCGTTGCGGTGACGATGATGGTGTAGTCCATCGCGCCGTATTCTTCCAGAAGTGCCTGCAAACGGGCGATCTCGCCGCGTCGCTTGCCGATGGCGACGTAAATGCAGTAGAGGTCTTTGCCTTTCTGGTTGATGATGGTGTCGATGGCGATTGCCGTCTTCCCCGTCTGGCGATCACCGATGATCAACTCACGCTGACCGCGACCAATCGGCGTCATTGCGTCAATGGCGACGATACCCGTTTGTACCGGGCGATACACGTTGCGACGCTCCATCACGCCCGGCGCGATGCGCTCGATATTGTAGTATTCGGTTGCATCAATCGGACCGCGACCATCTACTGGCTCACCGAGCGCATTGACCACGCGCCCGACCAACCCCATGCCGACAGGCACGGACGCGATACGACCCAACGGACGTACCTCGTCGCCTTCGTTGATGGTGTCGTATTCGCCCATGATGATGATACCGACGTTATCGACTTCAAGGTTGAAGGCGATACCGGCGACGCCGTTGCTGAAGCGTACAAGCTCACTGAAGCGGATATTCTGAAGCCCGGTCACACGGGCGATACCATCCCCTACTTCCGTAACATAACCTACCTCAACCGACTCAACGGTAGGGGTGTAGTCTTGCACTAGGTCAAGAAACGACTGGAAGGGATTGTTGCTTACGACTTTCTCTTTCGCTTTCGCCATGCGGCACTCCTGAGGCAAGGTATAAATATACGGTAATTGCTCTGTGCCAGTAGCGGCACAAATGTCCGAATGGAGTTGGTTAGATTATCTGAATAATGCACTTCTTTAATTGTAACGGATGCCGAGATGAATGTCCACAATTTCACAAACTATTTGTCCAAATTATCACAAATGAGGTTTGTTGATGCTCAACTTGCTGGATTACCGCCGCCGTGTGAACGAAATGTATCGCCTGATTCGTGACAGTGACGACCCCGCTGCTGCCCGTGAGATGTTCCGGTTGATGCGTGATGACTTGTTCCGGTCACATCCACAGTCACCGTTGACTGATGATCAGAAAGCGTCATTTTCCGGCTTGCACTACTACGATTACGATCCGGCGTATCGAGTCATTGCCACTGTCGATACGACGGTTGAGCCGGAAACGCTGGAATATGCTCTGGGTGAGGATGGGGTGATGCGCTGCACCCGCTTCGCAAGAGTGAACGTGACGCTGCCAACCGGAACCGGATCGCTCAGTCTATTCTGGATTAACGGTTACGGCGGCGGGGTGTTTTTGCCCTTTGGAGACGCGACCAACCGCCAGACTACTTATGGCGCAGGACGTTATCTGTACGACACCATCAAAGGGGCTGATCTCGGCGCATCGCAACGTGAAATCGTACTGGATTTCAACTTCGCCTACAACCCCTCATGTGCTTACAATCCGCGCTGGGTGTGCCCGCTTGCCCCGCCAGAGAACCGCCTGCCGTTTCCAATTCCGGCGGGGGAAAGGCTGTTCCCCTAAATTAAAGGGGTATCCCCGAACTAAGTTCTGGGTAGGATTATAGGTATACGTTAGTGAAGGTGGGAAATGAGGATAGCTGATGAAGGTAAAACTCCTCTTAACGTGCTCCTGTGTGTTCTTTCTCTGCACACTCCCCATATTTGCTCAAGCACATCAATGTGACCCAGATCGAGAATTAGGTAATGACGTGGATGCTTATATTGGACGAATAGAAGCATGTTTGGATGCGCACACAACGTCTGCCGTCCAACTGGATGTGTATGAACTTCTTGCGCAGATATTGGCGGACGCAAATCGGGCTGTAGAACTTGAGCCAAACAACCCTGCTGCGTTAGCAGCGCGAGGACAGGCACTTTTTCTAAATGGCAGTTATGGTCGGGCTTTGGTGGACTATACAGTCGCGCTCCAATTTGAGCCAGACAATGCCGAACTCTATGCGAAGCGAGCGTTCGTGATGAATGGCGTGGGGGATTTTGACGGTAGTATTGCCGATTTAACGCAGGCAATCGCTCTTGAACCTGAAAATGCGGAGTGGTATTTCCTGCGTTCACACTTCTATGAAGCGGCTGACCAGTATGACTTGGCGCTGGCTGATGTTGAAAGTATAACCGCATTCGCGCCGGAAAATGCTGCTGCCTATGAGCGAATAGGTGACATCTACTATGGGCTGGAGCAGGATGAACTGGCGCTGCAAAATTACCGGCGATACGCGGAACTCACCGAAATGATGTCTCCACTTGTGAACGCACGAATGCGCCTCCTCGAAGCGAGGCTCGGTGAGGGGTAGTCTGCCAGGGACGTATGCCCCCTCACCTTACGTGAGTTTACTCGCTCGGATTCAGCACCCGTCCTAGAAATAACAGCGTTCCGGTCTGCGTATCGCGGATGGCGAAGATGAAGGGGTGATCAATCCGCACTTCGGGCGGTTGCGTCTGGTTCATTCCCGTGCCGACGGGCATCATCACGACGGTTGCAGCGGCGGCTTCAGTGCCGTTTTCGTCCACGCTGATGAATGCCTTATGTAGCACGTCGCCGATCACCAACGGTTGATCCGGCGTTCCTTCGACCATGCCGGTAAAGTCGGCGCTCATCGGGTCGAATGCGTCTACCATGCCCATTGATTGCAGCGTTTGGGCGAGGCTCGTACCAAACTCGAACTCGAACTTCGGCAGATAAACCCGAATTTCCGTCGGACGAAGCTGGCTGATGGCGTCGTTGAGTGCTTCAGCATCCAAGCTATTCTCGAATGCCTCAAAATCGTCCGGCATGATCACCGTAAAGGTGAAATTGCTGCCTTGATAGG
>DATGQJ010000379.1:0-4932 GCA_035304265.1 Oceanobacillus sp. | reverse complement strand
GCGAGAATGCCGCCTTCCATGTTGACCAGTTTGTGCGGGTCGAAGCCGAGTTCGCGCAGGGACTTGATCACGTCGCTGCTGCGTGCCCCGGAACGGCAGTAGACGATCACTTCGCGGTCACGCGGAATTTCGGCAAGCACGGTAGATTCCAGAGAAGCACGCCCGGCTTTGACATCCTCTGTCGCCAGTTGAATCTTGGGCTTGGGGATACGCGCCGTCGTCGCTTCCAGCGAGGCGATTTCCCATTCCTGCGGGTTGCGCACGTCGAGAAGGTATAAATCCTCGCCATTGTCGAGGCGCTGCTTCAATTCCACTGCGGTGATTTGTGGGATAGGCACTTCGGCTCCGTTCTGGTGTCCGTTTGTCGAAACTTCAAAAGTGCTGTGGTCGTGGGCAGGCACGCCGCAGAACATCTCATAATCGATCAACTCCACCTGATCCGCCGGAATGCCGCAGACCGGGCAGTTGGGGTTTTTGCGAATCTTGAGCGTGGTGAAGCTCATCTCGGCGGCATCGTAGAGCAGCATACGCCCGATCATCGGCTCGCCAATTCCGGTGATGAGCTTGATGGCTTCGGTTGCCTGCATCGTGCCGATCACGCCGGGAAGCACGCCAAACACGCCGCCTTCAGCGCAGTTGGGCACGAGACCGGGCGGGGGCGGCTCCGGGAACATGCAGCGGTAGCACGGTCCTTCTTTGGCGTAGAAGACGCTCAATTGACCATCGAAGCGCAGAATGCTGCCGTAGACGTTGGGTTTGCCCAACTTGACGCAAGCATCGTTGACCAGATAACGGGTCGGGAAGTTATCGGTTCCGTCGATGACCACGTCGTAGGGGGCAAGGATTTCGAGTGCGTTCTCGGACGTGAGTGGGACTTCGTACTTATCGATCTGGACGTTCGGGTTGATGTCGTGGATGCGTTTGGCGGCGCTTTCGATCTTGGATTTGCCGAGACTGCTTTCGCCGTGAATGATCTGGCGCTGCAAGTTGGTGACATCCACCACGTCGTAATCGACCAGACCGATGCGCCCGATGCCTGCCGCCGCGAGATAGAGCGCAAGCGGGCTGCCAAGACCACCCGTACCGATCAGCAGGATGCTGGCGGCTTTCAGGCGGCGCTGCCCTTCCAAGCCGAGTTCGGGCATGATCACGTGACGCCCGTAACGCTTTACTTCCTCGTTGGTGAGATCGCCCAGTTGGTTGACAATGGGTTTCATATAGCGTGTGTCCTTCGCTAGTTTACAGCTTCTTGAAGCTGACGTTTGAGCTTATGATCATCGGCGACGCCGTGATTGACCGCGCGGGTGTGTCCCGATGCATCAATGATGAACGTGGTTGGTGCGGAAAAGACGCCCCAACGATCCGCGTCTTCAGGATGTTCGGTTGCGTCCACGCGCACGATTTGAACAGCGTCTCCCAATTCCGATTGCAGACGGGCAAGCGCCGGAGTCTGCTGTGTGCGACAGGGTGCGCAGGTTGGCGTCGTGAAATACAGGATAGTCGGGACGCCGGGTTTCACCGCTTGCAAAAGCGGATCGGTCTGCGCAAATGCCGACGTGCGCCTGATCTGATTACGCACCGAAAGTTGGTAGATGACAACGCCTGCCGCCAGCAGGATGAGTGTAAACAGGAGACGTTCCAACATGGTCTGTCCTTACCTGGAAATAGGCGCACGGGTGAAACCGGGCACGCCAAGGCGGTTGAACTGGTAATACATCAGGCAGCCCACGCAGACATTCAGCCAGAAGTTGAGGTTCGCCAGCGCAATCACCACCCAGACGAGTACCCACGCAAGGGCGGGCGCACCCACCAACAGCGCGATAGCCGCGATGGCGTTGAACACTGAGCCAACCAGCATGGCGAATCGGTGAGGCTCAGGGTTGTCTTCGATGACGTTTGGCTTGACGATGCCGCTAGGCTTGACGAGTTTGGTGTAAACCAGACGATACGGGGCAAATGGGACATCTACCGCGCCGAGAAACTGCGAAATGGCGACGACGGCGACCAGCACCCAGCTATTCAGGACGAATGCGGCAAGGAGCAGAAGGATGGTGAGTGCTTGTCCAACCTTCAACCCGGTGTGATCGACGCGGCGTGGATTGCTTGCGGATGTCATGGTGTTCTCTCGAAATTGCTAACTGCCGCCTGCGATACTGGGGATGATACGAAGACTGTCGGTTTCCTCGACTTCGGTGTCGAGACCATTGAGGAAACGGATGTCTTCCTCGCCGACAAAGATGTTGACGAAATTGCGCAGTTCTTTGTCGTTGAACAGATGCGGACGCAGTTCGGGGTATTTGGTGGTCAAATCGTCCAGAACCGCGCCGATGGTTGAACCCTGCACCTCAACCTGTGCCTGATTGCCGGTGTAAACACGCAAGGGAGTCGGGATTTTAATCGTGGGCATATGGTGTGCTCCTGTTGTTTCAATGTACTTGCTTCAGAGACGTGGACGGGAGTCGAACCCGTTTACGCGCCTTTGCAGGGCGCTACCTAGCCGTTCGGTCACCACGTCGTATTAGGAAAGGCGCAGCAGATGTTCTCCTGCGCCTACCGACTATAGACAGATTATGGTAACTCGCCCTTACGGATCGGCGCACCCACCAGATTGCCCCATTCCGTCCACGAGCCGTCGTAGTTACGCACGTTCTCGAAACCGAGAATGTACTTGAGCGCGAACCACGTATGGGATGAGCGCTCACCGATACGGCAGTAGGCGACCACGTCCTCGCTGTCTTTCTTGACGCCCTTGGTGCCGTAGAGCTGTTCCAGTTCTTCCTTGCTCTTGTAAGTACCGTCTTCGGAGACTGCCTGCGCCCATGGGACGTTGATCGCGCCGGGGATATGACCTGCCCGCTGCGCGGTTTCGGACATGCCGGGCGGCGCGATGATTTCGCCGACGTATTCGGCGGGCGAGCGCACGTCTACCAGCGCGAAACTGTCTTTTTCAAGCCGCTGACGGACGAATTCGCGGTCTGCACGGTATTCGGCGTTGATCTTGCCGACTTTATAGTTGGATTTCGGATAAGTGGGAACGTCGGTGGTGGTGGGGCGTTCTTCGGCAAGCCATTTCTTGCGCCCGCCGTCCATCAAACTGACGTTTTCGTGACCATAGTATTTGAAAAGCCAGAAGGCATATGCGGCGAACCAGTTGTTGTTATCGCCATAGAGGACGACGTGGGTGTCGTTGCTGATGCCGGATTCGCTGAGGAGTTGCTCGAAATTCTCTTTGGAGATGATGTCGCGGGCGATGCCATCCTGCAACTGCGACTGCCAGTTGAAGCCGATTGCGCCGGGGATGTGTCCTTCGTTGTACTGGGTGGTATCGACATCGACTTCCACCAGCCGAACGTTGTTCAGATTGTCTGCGACCCATTGGGTACTAACCAGCGGTTGTGTCATGATGTTCTCCTTGAACGTAAATCAGCTCATTCGATTAACAATATGCTCGCGTCAAACTGACTGCGATCCGGGCGCAGCCGCCACACTTTCATCTCGACTGCGCGTGGCGCAGCCGCATCTTGAACCGACGTGATGATGTAGGTGAAATTGGGCAATGCGTGATCCCGATCATAGACCGAGGGGATTGCGGGCGAATCCGGGTGGCTGTGATAGTAGCCCACCAGCGTCAGCCCTCTTGCATCGGCTTCATCTTCCAACCGCGCCCAGTCCTGCGGCGTCATGGCATAACGGTGGAACTGTTCTTCGGCAGCAAAGGTATTGGCGACTTGCACCACGTCTTCGATACGCTGTGTGTCGCCGTCCTGAGTGCCAAGCAGGAAGCCGCCGCCCTCATTCGGGTAAGCCGCGACCATCTGCTCGAAGATTCGCTCTTGTAGCTCGCGTTTCAACACGACGTTCATTCATGCTTCCTTACACAAATGAAAAGAGCCAACCCCGGGGTTGGCTCTTGGTTCTACAAAGGTATGGCAGATTACTGCCGAAGCGCAACACGTCCGGGGTGATTACCCATATTCTGCATACAACACATCATACAGACACAGCGTTCGCGTGCTGTTGAAGTATGGAGGACGTACGTGGAAGTAAACTGGTTCATATGCAAGAGACTATCACGCATTGGCGGCATTTGCAAGGGTGTTCAGAAAATCTAACCATTTCTGTCCCACGGAATGTCGATAATCAGGACTTTGGCGGCGATCACGCCTGCCAGCGCCATGAAAGCGCTCTGGTCGCTGTCGATCAACGGAAGCCAGTAGCCGAAGCAGGCATGACCGACGAGCAGCATGGCGATCACGCCGAGCACGATTCCAAAAGCTGCCTCGTTGCTTGTCCACCCTTTTGCCCGGTGGATGGGCGCGACGCCGCCCACGATACAGGCTGCAAATCCGATCAATCCCAGAATGATCGTAGCGTGGCGTATGTCGGCGATAACGGTGAATTGAGATAGTACCGCGAGGAAGAAGACGAGGGCCGTGAACTCGATGATCGAGGCGACGAGTTCGCTCCGATGGGTGTGTGTGAGGTGGGTATTCATGACAACTCCAATATCGGACAGAGTATCCATGTCTGGCTTGATCATGATACGGTTTGATGTTTCTGATCAGTGTTTCCTGTCATGTTCAAGGGTGGCAAGAGTCATATGCATTAAGTCCCAGTGAAGCAACATTGTTGGGGGATATACCGGGTGCTATAATCGGCGGTAGTGTGTTACGGTCTCTGGAATACTCCCGCAACCTGCATGGCATGTTTATGTGCCGTTTCCCCTGAATGCGTCTGAATTACCCAGAGCCTTTTCGTTATTAAGATTTAATCTTCGTTGAGGAGAACGATGATGGTTGAGCAAGTCAAAATCCATAAAGGTCTGGACGGGGTCGTTGTTGACGAGTCGCGTCTCAGTTTGGTGAATGGAACCGAAGGTAAGTTGATTTACTCCGGTTACAAAATTGAAGATCTGGCGGCTCATGCGCTGTA
>DATGQJ010000378.1:0-4437 GCA_035304265.1 Oceanobacillus sp. | reverse complement strand
ACCTTCGTTGCAACCAGCGGCGATACCACTGCCTCATGGCAGTTGGTGGTTGCGTTGATTGCGGCAGCAACCCTTATTCTCGGTAATTACGTGGCGATTGCGCAGCAGAACATCAAGCGAATGCTGGCGTATTCGTCGATTGCCCACGCAGGTTATATCATGATGGCGGTGGCGGCAGCGGGAACGGCTGGCGTTGGCAACGCGGCAGTTCAGTCGGCGTTGATCTATACCATCGCCTATATGTTCACCAATCTCGGCGCGTTCGCGGTCGCCATTGCGGTGGAGCGCAACGACGGTTCGGGAACCAATCTTGAGGATTTCGTCGGGCTGTACAGGTCCCGTCCCGGACTTGCGGTGATGATGGCGGTCTTCATGTTGAGCCTGATCGGAGTTCCGCCTTTGGCGGGCTTCATTGGAAAGCTGTTCGTCTTCCAGAGCACGCTCGACGCGGGATTGGTCTGGCTGGCGATCATTGGCGTGATCACCAGCGTCGTCAGCGCCTTCTACTATGCGCGGGTGATCGTCAATATGTTCCTGCGCGAAGGTGAAGGTGAACCGGCGGAAGGCGCAACCCCCGCGCTAAACTGGGCGGTCTACGTCGCTCTTGCGGGGACGCTGCTGCTTGGGCTTCTGCCCGTGCTCGTGACCACCCTCACTGACCGTGTGGCGGTTATGGCAAGTATCGTGCCATAACTTGAACTGTGACAGTTGATAGTTTTGTAGGGGCGTTCACAACGCCCCTGTTTTTTTATATGGATGGTTTACCTGCATTGCAGGTGTGGTCTCACATGGTCTAAGCGCTTCAGGTACAATCAACGGGCTTAGCACGAAGTGAGCAAACCACATGGCGTATTCTCGAATCGGTATTCTCTACATTTTTGCTGCGGTACTTGGCTATTCGTTTTTGCCTGTTTTCATCAATCATCTGCTCGATGCGGGTGTCGAACCCCTCGACATTGCGTTGTGGCGCTATTTAATCGTCACGCCTGTGTTCTGGGTGCTGTCGTTTGCGCGTCCAGCGGGTAATGTGCATCTCCCGCGCTTTCGTATCGCGCTGATTCTCGGACCGCTGCTTGCGGTTGCCGCGGTGGTCGCCTTCTTCGGGCTTGACCTGATCCCACCCGGTACATACGTGGTCATCTTTTACACCTATCCGGCGATGGTTGCGATTATTTCCCTGTTTATGGGGGAACGGCTGTCGTCATGGGGGTGGATTGCGCTGGCGCTGACACTGGTTGGCGTCGGACTGAGCGCACCGGATTTCAGTGAGGGAATGCGCGGCGAAAACCTGCCGGGTGTACTGTTTGCGTTGTCGAACGCGCTGGTGGTTGCGGTCTACTTCGTCATCAGCAACCGGCTGCTGCGTGGACGCGCAAACACCATTCCTGCCGTCGTGCAGGCAAGCGCGTGGACGGTAAGCGGAACCTTTCTTTCGCTCTTTGCCGTCGCGCTGTTTACAGGCTTCAGTATCCCGCAGAGTTCGGACGTATGGCTGAATCTGGTAGGGCTGGCGCTTGTGAGCACGCTGCTGCCGATCTTCACACTCAATATCGGCATTCAAAAGCTGGGTCCAACGCGGGCGGCGATTTTTGGCACGATTGAGCCGCTGACGACCTCGCTGCTTGCGCTGATATTTCTGGGCGAGATCATGCAGCCGATTCAGTGGCTTGGCGGTCTGGTGATTGTGGCGAGTGTGATCCTGTTGCAAACGCTTGGCTCGCAGCCGGAACGCCGGATGGAAATGCGTGCCAGCGGTGACTAGATGAGAGTCCTATGATCTGGGGGATAAAGGAGGGCGTGAGCACGGTACAATAGAGGTGATGTGAGTAATGGGGTGGTTCCAATGTTCAAGCGAAAACGTTATGTCCTGACTCCTGAGATGCGCGAACGCCTGATGGCAAACCGGGATGGCAAGCTCACCTCTAGCCAGTGGATTTCTATCGTGACGCGCCCCTTCTTAAGTGTGCTCCTGTTGTTTGGGTTGGCGATCATCATTTTCGGTCCACGATTAGTGATTTTAGTCCGTTTCTGGTGGTTGGGATTGATTTTGCTTGTGGTGCTGATCGTGGTTCCGCTGGTGCTGCGGGCGCAGCGTTATGCCCGGCTGCCGATTCACTTCGTGCGATTGTATGCCGACGTGCCGTTTCGTCCATGGTGGCGACCAACCATCTTTTACACTGAAGACGACGAACCAATCGTATTCAAGCACCGTCTTGCGCCGCCCATGCCACTGCGGATAGATGGCGAATATTTGATTTATTATCTGGAAGATGGCAATCAACGAGTGCTGCTCAGCCTTGCGCCTGCCGACCACGAAGACGCCGAACAGTTTTTGCCTACGGAACGGTTCAAGCTGCGCTACAGCCGCCGCACTTCTCTCTGAAACGCCAATTCTTACAAACTTTATACGGAATGTTTTGATTCCTCTAACGTACAGGGCGTATGGTAAAGATAGTTACGTAAAATGAAATGTGGTTGGAGGTGAATCATGTCCAACAGTATCACCCGTTGGAATCCGTTCCGAGAAATGGCGACTGTGCAGAACATGATGGACCGATTCTTTGAAGATTGGCGTCCTTTCTCCGATGATTTCTGGCGCAGCGGCGTGAACGCGCTGGCGTTGGACGTACACGAAGATGACGAAGCCTATACGGTTTCTACTGAACTTCCCGGCGTGAAACCTGAAGAGATCAACGTCCGTCAAGAAGGCGACTATCTTGTGATCGAAGCGGAAACCCGCAGCCAGACGGAAAGCGATCCGAAGAAGCGTCCGCTGGTGCAGGAACGACGCTATGGACGCTACAGTCGTCGCTTGCGTCTGCCGCAGAATATCGATTTTGAGAAGTCGAGCGCGACCTATCAGGATGGCGTGCTGACGCTGACGCTGCCTAAAGCGCCGGAAGCGCAGCCGCGTGTCATTCAGGTACGTCCGGCGCTGGCGAATGGCGGACGGAAGTAATACGCTCGGCAAACGTCACGGAGGGCGATGTGCATCATCGCCCTCTTTTTGATTCTTGCTTAGACGGCAAGCCTGCGCTACCCTTCTGCCGACATGCGTAGGCTGTTTCTTCCACTTGCAACCCTGATTCTGCTGGTTGCCGCTTTCTTGCGGCTGTGGCAGTTATCCATTTATCCTTCGGGTCCTCATTACGACGAAGCGGTTTATCTGATCATCACGCGCAATATCGCCTTTGGGGGAGCGCGATTCTTCCCGATTGTGGAAGCATATCAAGGGCGCGAAGTGCTGTATATGTACCTGAACGCGCCGCTGCTCCACCTGTTGGGAGACCGCATCTTTACGCTGCATTTGAGCAATGCCTTCTTCAACCTGATTACCGTAGCCGCCTCGATAGCGCTTGGTCGGGCAATGTTTCGCGGGCAGCGTGGGGTTGTCGTGGGGTTGGCAGTGGGGGTGATGATTGCGCTGTCGTTCCCGCAAATCTGGCTCGGACGGCAGGCGTTCCGCGCGGTATCGCTGCCAATGATGCAGGCACTGGCATTGTTATGCTTATGGCGTGGCTTGCGAGGTCATTGGCGCTGGCTGGCGGTGGGCGGCTTCCTCGCAGGTGCAACGTTGTATACCTACAATGCATCCCGATTGTTTCCTCTGTGGCTGGCAATCGGTGGTGTAGTGCTGCTGCTCGCTGATCGGAAAAACTGGCGGTGGCGACTTAAACAGGGAGTGGTCTTTTTCGGGATTCTGGCGATGACTGCTGCCCCGATGGTGATTTATGCTATCCAACGACCGGATATTTTCTTTCGGCGGCTGGAAGAAGTCACCTTGCCGGAGCAGTCGGTGACGCTGGCGGAGAGCATTGTGCTCCACCTACGGATGTTTTTCATCGACGGCGATCCCTATTTGCGCTACAACATCCCTCACCGTCCCTATCTGACGTGGGTAGAGGGGCTGCTGATGCTGGTTGGTATCGGCATTGCGGCGCGGCGGCTTTTGGGTAGACGACGTATTGATGCTCCGGAAAGGGCAGCGTATGCGTTGGCGCTGCTTTCCCCCTTGATGGTGATCCCAAGCGTGATTTCTGTAGGCGGGCTGCCGCCAAGCCATATGCGTTCGCTTGGCATGATCCCTTTGATTTTTGTGCTGGTCGCCGTTGGGTTTGAGGCGCTCTTTGAGCGGGTTGCGTCACTGTCGCGTGTGGCTGCACCGCGTTTGCTAACGGCGCTGGTAGTTGTAACCGTTTTGGTGGGTGGGATACTGGTCGGGGAGGCATATTTCGGTTGGGCGAGTCGCGCCGACGTGTATTATGAGACCGATGCCGATTTGGATGCGGCAGCGAAATGGTTAATCGCGCAACACGAGCAGGGTGCGCTGGAGAACACGATTGTTTACGTGGCGGCGAAGGATCGCAACCACCCGACCATGACCGTACAGCCAATTCCGCCTGTCACGTGGCTGGGAGCCGATACCCTGATTCGTGC
>DATGQJ010000377.1:0-7262 GCA_035304265.1 Oceanobacillus sp. | reverse complement strand
TGGTGCTGACTCGGTTCTCGGCTGCGCCAAGCATAGTAACCGCTCACCGAGATGCCCAACGCCCGACACAATGGCTCAACCGCACCGACCTCACGATTGCTCTCGATGATCTGGTAACTCATGGCTGGCTCCGGCTGACAATGCTCATAGCCTTTTTTAGGATATCCCGCTCCTGCCGCAGCACCTCGTTCTCGCGCCGCAACCGCTTCAATTCCGCTTCCATCTCGACCATGCTGCCATTGGTGACGCTCTGGGCTTGGCTTCCATACAGCGCACGCCACCGATACAAATTGTTGTCGTTGATCCCTAAATCTCGCGCCAGCTCAGCGATGGGTTTACCGCTGCTTTCCATCAGCCGTACTGCTTCGCGTTTGAACTCTTCCGTGTACTTCCTACGCTCTATGGTCATTGTCCTTTGCTCCTCGATTCAGTGTACCTGTCTCTTAGCTTTTCCTCCACTGAATCGGGGCAAGTTCAAACAGAGTAATGCTGCTCAAGGTGGATTCCAGATTTTGCTGGGAATCCTATTCCTGCTTGCCATCTATGGCACGATAAATTTCGGGAACAGTATCTGGCTCGTGATGGGGCTTTTACCCGTCTACTGGATTGGTTTGAAGGCATACAGGCTCTACCGAGAAGATGGTTATATATCGAATCGGGTGCTTACCACGCTGATTGCTTGCCTGTTTCCATTTGTCTTCCTTGTCGCAATCATTGCTGGCATCGATATGAGCCGTTTGTGGCCGGTTACTCTGATACTAGCGGGCGCAACAACGATCCTATCGAGCCGTAGATAAACCACCGAAACCAGACCATGATAAGGAGCAACTATGTCAAACGTAATTGAAGTCCACAAGCTGCAAAAACGTTTGTTTGTGTGAGTTCAGCGGCAAGCCGTTCGCGGACTCCATTTACACGCAATGCTTGTACAGAGTTGGTATCAGGTACTATGCCCATCGCACATACCTTATTGAATCCAGGAATGAGAAGCACTTGACAGGCAATCGAATCTCCGGTACTATATCGTGCAACGATATATCGTCGCGCGATATATATTGGCAGTTGAGGAACCACAGATGACCGAACCCGATCTTGAAAGTCTGTTACCGCTGTCTCCCTCTGTTTTCCATATCCTGCTGGCTCTGGCCGATGAGGAACGACATGGTTACGGCATCATGCAGGAGATCAGGCTCCGCACCGATGGGCAGGTTCGGTTGGTGCCCGGCACGCTTTACGGGGCGATCAAGCGGCTGCTGGCGCAGCAGCTCATCGAGGAGGTTGATGCACGTCCTGACCCGGCAATCGATGATGAACGCCGCCGTTACTACCGGCTGACGGACTTCGGCCAGCGGGTTTTGCGGGCAGAAGCAGCCCGGTTAGCCAGTCTGGTGCGGCAGGCTGAAGCCAAGCAACTCTTATCGGGATGGTCGCAAAGCCTGGCGACAGGAGGTGAGTGATGCGAGCCACGTCTAAGCTCTTGACCCTCGCTGGACGAGTTTACCGCCTGCTGCTGTACGTTTATCCAACCCCGTTTCGGCGTGAATATGGATTTGATATGGCCCAGGTATTCCGTGCGGATACGCACGACACCCTGCAAGAGTGCGGGATGGCTGGTCTGATCGGTCTATGCTTCCTCACGTTCACGGATTTGCTGAAGACGGCATTCGCCGAACATATCTGGGAGGTATTCCACATGCCCATGGAAAAACTACAACGCTTGAGCGGCCCCGCCGCTGCCATTGGTGGCTCGGTCTGGGTATCCAGCATCATATGGATTTTTGGCTTCGAACCGAGAGTCAATTGGGAAATCCTTGTCTCTATCCTGGTCGTGGTCTTTCTATTGTCGGGTCTGCTTATGGGAATGGGTCTGGGCGGGCTTTACCGGCGCTTGCCAACAGGCTCACACCCTGCAAAGCGGCTGACCTTCGGCCTATCGCTGCTTGGACTTGTCCTTTACAACGCTGCCTCGATAGCCCTGTTCCTGACAATGACATCCCGCTTGGATGAGTTCTCCCTCATCGCAATCTTCGGGAGCTTCTTTGCCTATTTTCTGGGCATCGCCGGGATGGGCATCATCGCCATGTCCGGGCGGGTGCTTGGCCGCTGGAGCTTCACGCCGCTGGCTGTAAGCGCTCTGGGCTTGCTCTTCATAATCGTTGTTCCCAAGACAGGTGAGGCAGGTCAGGGTAGTCTGGCGCAGAGTTTGCCGGTTCTAGCTCTCCTCGCCCTGTATGGCATTAGCTGGCTCCTGCTTGGCGTTGGTCTCTGGAGTACGCACGAAGAACCGCTGGTGCGCGAGCGACCAGCCTAATAGAGAAGGTAGCTGGCACCCTGAGTGTGTCGGCTGCCTCTACCCAAAGCTGGATGGCCCCCTGAATATTCCGCGTTTTATCGAAAGAAAGTCACTACCAAGCCACTTTTAGCAGTTACAAATCTAGTACCAATTCCAACTCTTAACCCGATACTGTGAACATGGGCTGTGTCGGATTAAGTCCCGTCTCTATCGGTTGAAGGCGACCCACCCAGCCCTGCTTCACGTGCGCGAATCGCCGCCTGCGCCCGGTCAGCAACCTGCAACTTGCTGAAGATATTGGAGACATGATTGCGTACTGTTTTCACACTGATCACCAGCTTTTCGGCGATTTCCGCATTTGTCTGCCCATCCGCAATATATGACAGGATTTCCCGCTCGCGTTCGGTCAATTCGGGGAACAGTTCTGGTCTGGATATTGGCTCTAAACCAGCAAAGTATTGCATCAAGCGTGTAGCAATTTTGGGACTGAACAACGATTCGCCATTGGCTACCGCACGCACAGCGCGCAGCAGCACCGTCTGGTCAGCACCCTTCAACACATAACCACGCGCCCCGGCTCGCATCATTGCAAAGACCGAGTCATCATCCTGGAACATGGTCAGGACGATGATACCGATGTGTGGGCTGGTTCGCAGAATCAGGCGTGTTGCTTCAATGCCGTTGAGATCGGGCATCTGAATATCCATCAGAATCACATCGGGCTGGTGCTCGGCAGCTAGCTTCAGTGCTTCCTTGCCACTGGTCGCTTCGCCTACGACCTCAATATCCGGGATGGAAGCCAGCAGCGCTCGCAGCCCATCTCGAAAGAGGGTATGGTCATCAGCAATCAAAACCCGGATCGCTTCCATTATGCTTCCCCGTTTATAGTGGCACGAATGGATGACAAAGGTAGATGCGCCATCACTGTAGTGCCCCCCTGTGGCAGCGCAACAGCCCGACAAGTCCCCCCCAATTCCTCGGCGCGCTCACGCATTGAGGTCAATCCCACGCCTGCCCGAACCGCCTGCGGCAGTCCACGTCCATCATCCATGATTTCCAGGCACAGGTCATCCATGAGCGAAAGCCGGACACAACAGTGTTGTGCTCCGGCGTGGCGGCTGACATTGGTCACGGCTTCGAGCGCGATGCGGTAGGCCGCCACTTCAACCGCTGCTGGTAGTGGCGGCGGGCTTTCGGGTGCTTCCAGTGTGATTCGCACCGTCTGCGACTGATTGCACGACGTGATATGCTCTTTCAATGCACCGACCAATCCGAGTTCGTCCAGGGCTGGTGGACGCAGATCATAAGCGATGCGCCGGATGTCGGCCAGAGCCTCCTGCATCTGGGTTTTTAGCTCCGTCACCATCTTCTTTACGGCAGTTACATCCTGGTCAGCCATATTATGGACAGCATCCAGCTTGAAGGACATGGAAGCTATCACCGGCCCCAACCCGTCGTGCAAATCACGCCGAAGGCGGCGGCGCTCTTCTTCGCGGGTCGTCACCAGACGCTCACGGGAACGCTGCAAATCCTGCGTCAGACGGACGTTGTAGGCGGCAACGCTGGCCTGCCGCGCGATGGTCTCCAGCAACCGCCTGTCGGTATGGGAAAACGCTTCGCCGGGGGCGCGTGGAGCAAGGATCATCTGCCCGATGGTTTCATTCTGATAGACCAGCGGCAGGGTTTCCATCTCACTGGCAGATATGCGCTCAGCCATCGACGTGCGCGTGTATTCCGCTGCCGTCACGAAGCCGTCACCTTCTTTCAGCGTAATTGCCGCGTAGGGCAGCTTGAACGCCTCGACGACGGTCTCCACAATCGTCGGGAGCACCGACTGCGAGGCAACGACGACCTCAAGCCGTTCTGACAGACGACCCAACACAGTGTAGGGATCGTCGCGCTCACCGTACATCAGACGATTTACACGGCGTTGCAGACGCTCCCGCAGGGATTGAAAGGATATGGCGACGACGCCGGTTCCAACGAGGGAAACCGGCAGACTGCCCCCGGCTTCAAGCAATACCCCCAATGAACCCACGATGACGATATAGATGACAACGACCAGGGCGCTCAACGACCCGTAGACCAATGTGCGGTTGATGAGGATGTCGATGTCCCACAAGCGGTAACGCAGGATGGCGATCCCGGTGGCAAGCACGATGCCGACCAGCGTAACAAAGGTCATGGCGATGGAGAATTCCAGTGCAATCGGGTCGCCAGGCGAAATGAACCAGGGAATACCGCCCACCAGATTGCCCACAATCACGAAAACACCGGCGTATGCCAGCCACTTGACCTGCGCACGTTCTATCCCGGCAGCACGCCGAAAACGCACTGCAACCGAGGTGATTGATCCGAATATGCCAAGGACGAGGAGCGGCGCTGCAACGGTTAGGAGTGCATTCATGAGCACTGCTCCATCCGGTATACCAAATGGATTTGATCCCGTTATCCCTAACTCTCTAGGCGGTGCGGGATCAAAAGCGATGGCGAAGGTGATGAATGCGATGCCCAGTCCTGCTGCCCATGCAATCGAACGCCAGCGCACAGACAGGAGTCGCCCTGTCGGGAACAGGAGCAGAACAAAGGTAAACGGAACCAATGTATTGGGAAGCCAGAGCCAGAGATTGAGCCAGCGTGCAAGTACCACACCCGGCAGGGTAGTGTTCAGCCCGTCGAGTCGATCATATAAATCGTAGCCCGCAGTCAGCATATTCAGCGCTGTGAGGAACCCGGTTGCACAGAACATCCAACCGATGGGATTACGGGGATGGCGCGACGCGACCAGTACCCCGACCACGCAGTAGGCGATGGTGAGCACCGGCGTGAAGTATTGGTGGCTGAAAGTCGGCGTATGACCATCGGCAGTCAACGCAAGAACACTGAAGATCCACCCAATCGTCACTACAATGATGGAGATCACGGCAATTGACCGGGACAGGCGTCGGGCAGTTTGCTCACTCATCACAATTGTCTTTCTCAACCATTTGGCGCTCGCACTTATCTCTATGGTAGCATGAACCACTGCTGGAAGGTGTACGGGGGCTGCTTACCTCTGCGTCAGCAACACTATCTCGACTTTGTGTGTTTCCGTGGGCAGCCGATGGATCTTCATTACCGAGGATGAAAATGCACAAACCGCAGTGAGTCGCGTGCGATCTGCCGCGCGCCTTGCTCGGTGCCATCCCATGTGTATCCGACCATCGAAAACAACTCACCCGTGAGCTTTTGATGTCGATTGACATAGCGTGACATGATATCCTCGCTTTCTTCAGGGGCAACGAACTCAGCGACAACAGGCATCTTGTGCCTGCCGATCTGAATGGTCGTTTCCGGGTGTGCTTTCAAATTCTTATACCATTGAGTCTGTTCACCATACCCCGCTACGATAGTAACTCCACCTGTCTGCGGATCGCGCTCAACGATTTCGACCACCGCCTGATGCGGTGATCCGGTTTTGCGGCCCAGATGGTTGATTAACACAAGGCGCTCCCCGAACAGCCATCCAAGCCCGAAACGGTAAAAGTAGACGGGAATACGAAATCCCAGACGCCGCAGCCCCTTCGGCGGATGGTTGGTGTTGGTAGTTGTCATATGAAACTCTCCTCCTGCATCGCCTGTTAAACCCATCCCCCCGCTGCCAGCGCAATGCCAGTGAGGAGCAGGGCGATATTGACGAGTACCGCGCACATCACTGGATCGGCCTGTGCAGTATCTGGAACAGCGGTCAGAGGCTTTATCTTCGCGCCTTTCTGGATGGGGCGCTGACTCCAATGACCAACAATACCATGAGCAGAGCGAACTGGAGCACGCCGAACACCTTACTGATGCTGGGCACAGCCGATTCCCGGTTTGCAAAATAGACTGGAAATACTGATGCGATGGCAAGAACTGCGGCGAGGAGGCCGGAAACCCAGCGCGTCCATCGCGCTCCAAACCCTGAGAAGGCGTATCCACCAAACATACCAATCAGGGCGACACCAATGGCACCACCGCCCATCCCAGTCGTGATGAGGGTATTGAAGAAATCCTTTGTGAAAATGACTGGACCCGCAATTAGCAGCAGCGGCGACAGGATGCCCCAGCGCCATCGCTTGCTGTCCGAACTCTCGGCCCCATGGACGGCAGCGCCCAGCAGCACCCCCACCAGCATTGTAGGAAGCAAAACCCCACCGAAGGTACCCGACAAGGTAAATCGAGGCGTGTCTCCGATGTCTAATGCCAGTGGCACCATCCAGGCTCGCAGCGACGCTCCCCACGCTATACCGAGGAAAGCACCGCCGAGGACTTGTCTGGCAATTGAGCCACCGGGTCGTCTCGCATCTTCGGGCGCAGGCTGGAAGGTGGAATTCAGCGATTGTTCAGATGCCATTGGTTTTCCCTTTCTTGTGTGCCAGCTACAAACGTAGCAGCGCGATGCCGATGAGGAGCGGCGCGAAATAGTGAAGCACGGGATAATAGTAATCGCGCGGACGCATGATCAGAAAGAGGAGCAACTAGCCCAAATTCCACAGGATAGTCATCCATCCGACCCATGCCGTCACCAGCCCAGTTTGGAGCAAGGCTGCCCCAACCGCCGCCTGACCTACAAACGCCAGCCCAACGTAAGCGGTAATTTGCGTGGAATTCCATTCCTCATTGTGAAGAAAAGTGGTCTCGGCGACCACCACCAGCGCCGCGCCGAAGAGGTAAGTTGCTGCGCCTAACTGTGCCAGAAATGCATCTCCGGCGGCACCAAGCAGATCCGCCAGCAGCACCAAGCCCAGTACCGTGAGTATGGTCGGCAGGATGACGAAGCTCCGCTCCCACCTCATGTGAGAAATCCGATTTTCAATCGGCCAGTTCAACATGGTTCTGCCGGTGAAAAGGATGCCACCGATCCCAAATACCATGAACGTGAGTACCAGCAAGCTTGCAGCAATCGTTCGCTCTGACACGCCTTGTACGCTGATAACCACCAGCAGCGACA
>DATGQJ010000376.1:0-7853 GCA_035304265.1 Oceanobacillus sp. | reverse complement strand
CGCCGGATGGGTCACGGCTTGCCTTCGTCTCGTGGCGTGATGGCAACGCTGAAATCTATACCGACGATCCCCACACGATGGAATTTACCAATCTCACCCGCAATTCGGATTGGGACTTCAGCCCCGCATGGTCGCCCGATGGGTCGAAGATCGCCTTTTATTCGGATCGCACGCTGATGCTGCGTGAACTCTACGTGATGGACGCCGACGGCAGCAACCTGCGGCGGCTCACCGACGATGCGCTGCCACAAAACACCATCTTCGCCAGCACACCCGCGTGGTCGCCCGATGGCAAGCAAATTGCCTATCTGGTCGCCTACGATACCAACGTCGAAATCGTGGTGATCGATCTCGATACCGGAGAGCCGCGCCGCCTGACCAACAATTACGCGCTGGATACGCGGCTGGTCTGGCTCCCCGATGGACGTGGCATGGTCTTTATGTCGGATCGCGGCGGTTATTGGGGCGTTTACCAGATGGACGCGACGGGCGAAAACACCCGCCACCTCGCCACCTTCGCGGCGGATCGCGGTACGTTGTCTTTATGGGAACGATAACACAGGGAGAATTGGAATGGCATGGGTTTTATTGATTATAGCGGCGTTGATGGAGCCAGTCTGGGCAACTGCGCTGAAATACTCCGACGGTTTGACCCGACTCGTTCCCAGCGTCGCCGGAATCCTGATCTCTGTCGTCAGCGTCATCCTGCTGACCGTCGCCATGAAAAATCTACCAGCAGGAACGGCTTACGCGGTCTGGGTGGGAATCGGTGCTTGTGGAGTCGTCATCGTGGGTATTCTGCTGTTTGGCGAAAGCGCCTCGCTTCCACGCCTGCTGTGTGTCGGGTTGATCCTGCTTGGGGTCATCGGCTTGCACATCGTTGAGCGCTGAATCAGTAAATTGACATCAGTTGCGGATAAGGATTTTGAGTTCGGGCAACCTCACCCCCGTCTCGCTTCGCTCAACTCCCCCTCTCCACGAAGTGGCTGAGGGGGTTGGGGGGTGAGGTTCATCATGCGTGGTTATCCATAACTCGCGTTAAAGTGAAATTATTCACAATCGAATGGTGTTGCCCAAGCGCTGCGAAATCGGGTAATCTCGTCGCAATGAATGCCTCAAAATTGGTTTTGTATGAATATCCCTTTTGAAGAGTTTCGCCAGCGCCTTGAAGGTTTCCTGATCCGGCAGACCGGCAAGGATGTGAAAATCGAGAGCGCCGTCCCGCTTGCAGGCGGTGCGTCGCGCGATATGTGGGTGATCGAGCTTTCGATTGAGCGCAGTCATCAAAAGCTGGTGCTGCGCCGCGATACACCCACCACCATGCACGAACAGGCATTGACCCGTGCGCAGGAATTCGCGGTGATGCAGGTGGCATTCGAGCGCGGCGTTCGTGTCGCCCGCCCACGCTGGCTCTGTGATGATCCGTCGGTGCTCGGCGGGGCGTTCTTCCTCATGGATCACGTCGAAGGCGTCGCCATTGGGCGCAAGGTGGTGCAAATGCCGGAACTCGCCGCCGCGCGGGACCTTCTGCCTGAGCAAATGGCGCAGCAACTTGCCCTGATCCACTCGCTTGAGCCGCCGGATTTTCTGCCGCGCCCGTCCCGCACTCCGGCGCAGGACGCCATCCATTACTGCTATACCGTGCTGAATAATCTTGGCGTCTCCAATCCGGCATTCGAGCTTGCGCTGCGCTGGGCAGACCAGCACGCCCCACCCTGCGACCAACCAACCTTCGTTCATGGTGACTTCCGCATCGGCAATCTGATCGTCAATCCGCAGGGGCTTGCCGCCGTCGCTGATTGGGAATTCGCCCACGTTGGCGATCCGCTGGAAGAACTCGGCTATCCCTGTATGCGCGACTGGCGTTTCGGCGTGGGACATCTGCGGCTTGGCGGTATCGCCGAGCGCGAGCCGTTTTTGCAGGCTTACGAACGTCACAGCGGGCGCAAGGTAGACCGCACAGCGGTGGATTTCTGGGAATTTCTCGGCAATGTGCGCTGGGGCGTAATCTGTCTGGCGCAGGCGAATCGTCACCTCAGTGGACGCGAGCCGAGCGTCGAGCTTGCCAGCCTCGGACGGCGATCCGCCGAGATGCAGCTGGAAATGCTGCGCCTGATGCGGCAGATGGGGATTTGAGCCATGTATGACCGCCCGACCATAGATGAGTTGTTGAGCGCCGCCGTCCAGCATTTCGAGACGCAGGTGATTCCGGCGGTGAAGGACAACGGCAAGCTGTACTTCCAAACGCTGGTTGCCATCAACGTCCTCAAAGTGGCGGAGCGCGAATTGAAGCTGGGCTGGTCACACTTGCTGGCGGAATGGAACGATCTGAACGCGCTGGAAGGTCAGCCGCGCGACCTGCCATCCGATCCTGATGCCATCAAAACCGCGCTGGCGGAACGGCAGCAGCAGCTATGCGCCCGTATTCGCGCAGGCGATTACGACGAACCACCCCACGAAACCGCGCTGTTCGAGTACGTGCTTGGCAGCGTCACGCGAAGCCTCGAAGTGGCAAATCCCCGCTTCCTGCAAACGCTCGCCGAAGAAGACAAATCCAAAAGCAGCGAATAAATCCCGTCCCTACCACCTCTATACAACAGGGCAGTCAAAATCCCAAATTTGTGACCATTTTTGACACTTGGGATATATTTGGGATAAAAGCCCCCTACCCTACCGTTTATCCCTCAAATCCCACATCCATATATCCCAAATTTATCCCAAATTCGTGTCATTTTGCTCCCCTACCCTATCGATCAATTGGCTTGGAAATAAACAGGACTAAGAAAAGCATTGTCGCCAATCCTATCACCGCCAGACTATCAAAAGGCTGCTCTTGAAACCCGCCCCACCGGATTTGCAGCGGTGCGGGTGTGCTCACGTCACGCGCCACCCGCCGCAGTTCGTCACCCGATGGCGAGATCAGATAGATGTCCATGTTCGCCATGCGATCAGACGAGATGAAGGCGATCCAGTTCCCATCCGGCGACCACACCGGATAGGTATTCGAGCGCATCTGGTTGAACGCATGTTGAACCGGCGGAAATGCGTCGAGGCGGGTAAGCTGGCGCTGCGTCCCTTCGGGCATCTCTACGGCGAACAGATCAACCCCGCCTTCTGTTGGGCGCGTGGCGATAAAGGTTTTGCCATCCGGCGACATCGGACGATTCTGAAACGGCGTGATGCTGTGCAGCAGGCGGGACTGTCGCGCCCTGACTCCGCGCATCGGATCGAGATAGACGTAATAGCGTCCAATACCGCGCTCAAACTGGCTGTAAACCAGCGCCGTTGGCAGGGTCTGCCCACGTACTGCCAGCATCAGGGTGGCAGCTAGCGCCGTCAAACTCACCACAACCAGACACAGGCGAAAACACAGGCGGAACATAGGGCAATCGTCATGAAAATATCCGGGATGTATTCTAGAATGATTCAACTGAAAAGTCGCAAAGGGCGCAATTAAGGTTTAGGAAGAGTAGATACATCACAATGCCGTCCATTTCTTGATGGCAACGTGACGGATACGCTAACCATGATGAACGATCAAACGCGGCAACATTCCCGTCCCATCCGTAGGGGCGAGACGGCGTCTCGCCCAACTGCCGCGTTAAATTAGGCACACGAAAATGTCCCGCCCGTTCTATAGAATTTCCATCGAACACGATGATGCTGTCCTCTTACTTCGCTTGACTCCCCCTCTCTCCGCTTGCGTGGGAGAGGGGGTCGGGGGGTGAGGGGTTGCTCTTCTCCACATGAAAAATCAAACAACCACCGACTGAAAGGCTATCTCATGCTCCGCCTCGCGCTTCTCATCTTCATCGTTCTCCCCTTCCTGAGCGTCCACGCGCAGGAAAACCCCGATTTTCCTCTGCCGCCGCTCGAACCGATCACTGCTGAGAACGCGGATCGGCTGGTACAGGTAGGGCGTTTGGGCAATGGTGTGGTACGGGAAATGGCATGGTCGCCTGACGGCTCGACACTGGCAATTGCCACGTCGCTCGGCGTGTGGGTGCATGACGCCGATAACCCTGACGCCCCACCTGTCCTGCTGGAAATGGACGCAGGCGCGAGCAGCGTCGCCGCCAGCAACACCTTGATCGCCGCCGGAAGCGACGACGGCACCGTTCACGTATGGGACATCGACACGCAGGAACAACGTGCCCGGTTGGAAGGGCATCTGTACTACGTGGGCAGCATCACCTTCAGCGCCGATGGTTCACTGCTGGCAAGCGGTGATAACAGCGGCATTGTGCGGTTGTGGGATATGGAGACGATGGGAGAACTTAGAACTTATGAAGGAATCGGTTATATCTCAGATATTGCCCTCAGCCCGAATTTCGAGATGCTGGCGGCGGGAAATACCAACTATATCAGGGTGTGGAATGTGATGTCAGGAGAAGAGCTACTGACGCAGACTACGCCTAGCTACCCAGAGGGAGTCGGTAATGCTCCTATGGCTTTTAGTCCAGATAGCAAATCGCTTGTATTCGTCTCAAGTGGTACGATGCAAAATTTACAGTGGGTATGGGAGGCAGGTTCTGGTGAGGAAGCACATCACGGGCGACATGACTTCGCTGTCTATAGCATGAATACCGAAACCGATGGCATTATCTCACTAGAGAATTTTGAGGGAGACCTCTTTTTGAGGAATGTGACAACTGATGAATATCAGGTTTTAGTTCGCGGCGAAGGATACTCTTATGCGGTTTACAGCAATGCACGAGAAGACATTGCTATCATGAATCGCTTGGGCGAGATAAAAGTAAGGCACATTGAAAATGGAGAAGAATTGTTCGTTTTGCAGGGAGCGCAAAACTATCCACAATTTGTTCAATTTGGTTCCAGTGGAAGTCGATTAATTGCCGATAATGTAGTTTGGAATGTGAACACGGGGGAAATTCTCACTCACTTACAAGGTGAGCATTTGCCCGTGTCCGATGGTGCTATTTTCAACCCCGACGGTACACTCATCGCCACAGGCGGCAACGATGGCATTGTGCGCCTGCTTGACGCAGAAACGGGCGAGGAACGAACGCGGTTGTTCGGTCACATCCGCGCTGTCAACGGAGTCGCCTTCAGCCCGGATGGTCGGCTGATTGCGTCCGGCAGTCTGGATCGCACCATCCAGCTTTGGGATGTCGAGACCGCGCTTGCCAACCCCGATACTCCCGCGCTGGTGAGGCTCGAAGGGCATACGTCCGGCATCACCTCAGTCACATTTAACCACGACGGTACGCTGCTGGCATCCGCAAGCTACGACGGCACTATCCGTCTGTGGGGCATTCCCCAAGAAGAATAACTGGATTACAGGATGATGCTGTTTTCCAATTAAAGACGGAATTCGTAGGGACACGCAACTGCGTGTCCGTTCCTGTCAATCGAGCGGCGGACACGACGGTGTCGTGTCCCTACTGCATTACAATGAGGGCGCATTTCAATTAAATAACAGAACATAAATTCTATATCTTAACCTGATTTTGCCAATTGGATGGTTTGAAGCTGGTTCGAATCTCTCCAACCATTTCCTAACTTTCACCTGCAATTACCTGCATTGCAGGTAAATTTCACACTCAACCGCATAACTCATCCCGAACACGTTGCGACATGAAACGCTTTGAGGTTCAATTATGGAGCAATGTTGACGTACCGCTTGATTGGAACGAGATGATGTCTGACAATGCCCGCCCTTCGCCGCGCAACAAGCCGGTTTCCCTGTTCGTGACCTGCATCATCGACATGATCTACCCGAAGACGGGTGTATCGGTGGTCGAGATTCTCGAACATCTCGGCGTCGAGGTGCGTTTTCCACTTGACCAGACCTGCTGTGGTCAGCCTGCGTTCAATTCCGGCTTCTGGAACGACGCCAAAACCGTCGCCAAACACTTCCTGACCGTCTTTGACGATGCAGAGGTGATCGTTTGCCCGTCCGGTAGCTGTGCTTCGATGGTGCGCCACTACTACCCGGAACTCTTCAAAGGCGATGCCGAATGGGAAGCAAAAGCGCAGCAGGCAGCAGACAAAACGTGGGAATTCACCGAATATCTGGTCGATGGGCTGGGCGTCACTAACATTGGCGCAAAACTGCCGCCAACCAAAGTCGCCTTCCATCATGCCTGTCATGGCTACCGGCTGCTCAATCTCGGTACGCAGGCGCAGACGCTTGCCAGCAGCATTGAAGGCGTCACCGTCAACGAGCTTCCGGGTGCGGATCAATGCTGCGGTTTTGGTGGGTTGTTCTCGGTCAAGATGCCCGAAATCAGCGGTGCGATGCTCAACGACAAAATCAAGGGTATCGAAAGCGCCGATGCCGACGTGATCGTGACCGGCGATTCAAGCTGCATGACCCAGATGAATGGCGGCTTGAGCCGACAGGGAAAGACCAAACGGGTGATTCACATCGCCGACCTGCTGGCAAAGGGCTTGAAACAGGCGGAAACCGCAGGCGATTGACGCTGCTTTGTCACCCCATCTCGAAAAACTGCAATACTCGCCGATTCACCATCTCCGCCTGTTCGATGTTGAGCGCGTGTCCGGTATCGGGGACGATCTCAGCGTGAACGTTGGGAATCAGACGCTGCGCTCGTTCAACCGTTTTCACCGGATTACAGATGACTTCTCGTTCGCCGATCAACAGCAACGTCGGCGCGTGAATCTGTCGCAGTTCGTCGTCGCGCAACAGACGCGGACGATGCAGGTTCAAGCGCGTATGCTGGAAGATCACACCCACCGATTGCACAAGATCGTCGTCAATGTCGGTGGGACGCGCCTTCATGTAACGCACCACCCGCCGCACGTTCTGCTCCGAAGGATGCAGAGACGCGCGAATCCCCCGCGCGATAAACCCCCACTTCAACGGCACCAACGACGCCGGAGACAGCGCCACCACCCGCCGCACCCGCTCCGGTGCATGAGCCGCCAGCAGCAGCGCCAGCCATCCACCGAGCGAGATACCGACCACGTGGGCGCTTTCGATGTGTAGCCCATCGAACACATCTTGCAGCCATTCGATTTCCTGAGTGCCATCACGTCGCAGGCGAACGGCGGCGCTCTTGCCGCTTTCTCCGGGCACATCCGGCGCATAGATACGATAATGCTGGCTCCACGCCGCAACGTTCAACCCCCAGCTTGTAGCGTTCACGGCAGCGCCATGCAGCAAAACCAACGGCGGCGCATCTACCGCCCCGCTCACGAGAACGTGCGTATCGCCGTAGCGCGTTGGGATGAAGATCGACTCATAGGGAACTGTCCACTTGGAGAGGATGCGGTCATAATCCGCCATCACCGCAGCGTAGCCATCCACCGATTTGAAGGTCGCCGGAATGCTGCCCACGTCATCCCTCCTTTCACCTGACAACGATCACAGACCGATCATAGACGATGCGGCGCTTGGCTGTCCAATTCACTGCGTCACGCGGCTCACCAAAGACTGCCTGCATTTCTGCCGGGAGAATCTTCAGTAATAGGTTCTGCAATTCAACTATTAAGAAACAATCTCCCAATGTACCTTTATAATGTTCTTTACAGAACTATATACCCGCAATTGGTTTTCGTTCGTCGGTCATGTCTTGACCGTTCATAGCGGGAGTTTCCCTATGAGCGCAAACGAGCTGCTTGTTCTCCTCATTCAGGCGCTTTTCATCCTACTGGCAGTCGTTACAGCGGCGGATTGGCTTCGTCACCGTGGTGAGATACGGCGCGACATTGCGCTGTTGTTTGGTTCACTCGGATTGGTGTTCCTCATTCAGGTTTTGGAGAACATTAGCGACACCGAGTCACCGGTGGTGGAAAGCATTGAACAATTTGCATTGCTCGCGCACCCTTACCTGTTGCTCCGGTTGCTTCGGTATTTCCGCCCCGTC
>DATGQJ010000375.1:0-7187 GCA_035304265.1 Oceanobacillus sp. | reverse complement strand
GATGCTGACATAGTTCATCGGCACAATGACTGATTCCAGCATCAACGGGATCAGCCGCCTGCCGTTGACAATCGCCCAGTCCCATTCGTTTTTCACGTTGCGCGACTGAATCGCCTGCGGTGACATCACGCCGATCACGACATCCGATGCTTGCAACCCTGCGTCAATCTCGTCGGGCCAGTACGCGCCCTTGGGGATGTCATAAATATCCATCCACGTGCGGTATCCCCACGCGATAAGCTGTTCGCGTAGTTCCTCAGCAAATGATTGATTTTCACGTTTGTAGCTAATGAATATTTGCAGCGGTTGAGTCATCGAACATCATCTCATCGGCGGTGATTATCGCTCATGCTATTGTATGACAGGTTGGGCAGATTTGCGCTCAAAATCCAAAAATGGTCCAAAATGCCGTCCAAAATGACCACATTTCATCGAACACTTGTGCTACACTGTCACCATCACGCATTGTCTTTCTGGTCGGGGGGTGAGGTTTCATGTCCAAACGTTACACACCGGAAGAAAAAGCCGCCGCGTTAGCCGCGCTCGATGAAAACGACGGCAGCGTTGCCATTACCAGCCTCGTCACCGGCATTCCGTCGCGTACCTTGCAGGCATGGAAACGCGAGCGCCAGCCCAAAGAGCAGTTGCTGCTGCTGCACAAACAAAAAAAAGCCCCGCAGCAACAGCAGCAGCAGCAACAACCCTTCCGCTATCCCAACGATCCGGAGTTGGAAAAGCTACTGCGCGAACAAGCGGCAGCAGCAGACCGCATCATCGACGACGTGCTCGACCAACTGCTCAAAGACGTGCAGGTGCTTTCTCGCCGCATTCGCCACAACTTCGATCAAGCGCCGCCCGTCTCACAGATCATGGCGCTCACCCGCCTGCTGGATCGCGTCATCAAGCTGGATGCCCGCAAGCCGCGCCTTGAGCCGGAACGCCGCCTTGAACTCATCCGTTATCAGTACCCGGATGGTTCCATTCATAAAGTCCCGCCTTGGTATCCGGGCGACGAAGACGACGCCGATTTACCCGGCTTTATACCCACCCTCTACAAGCGCAAGCCCCAACCGCCGGAGGACGACGAGTGACAAATCATACGAATGGCTCAAGGGGAATGGTGAAGTGCGAGGACGTAGACTTTCCCATCGTCATAAAAAGTGTTATGCTAATTACGCCATATCGAGCATCGAGCAGGCATCGTACTTCCTCTCCGTCGCCCCGGCACATAGTCAGGCTTGACGAGTGGAGGTAAAGACGATGCTGGCTCCAAGATGTGACCTGAATAAACCGGGAGTCAAACGACTCAATCAGGCGGGCGGGTTTTCGCTCATTGCCAACCGAAAGCTCTACGAAAGCGGCAAATCGCAGCGTTTCGCCGTCGTCAGACCCGGCGCTCGCTGCGTGGACAGCGTTCACGAAGATTATGACGAAGCCATCTCTTACATCCAGACACTGATGTAAACTCAGGATAAACCGATGAAGTCGAAAGAGAAGCAGCCCCCTGCCGAAGGGGAAGAAAATAAACCCGCCGACAGCGCAGAACCCGCCAAGCCCATTGACCCCAAAGAAGAGGCGCGGCGGCGCAGCAAAGAAGACCTTGAACGCAAGCGCCGTAACCTGCGCGGGCGTGGGGGAAGGTTTTAGATGAACCGGGGACACAGCAACCTTGTGTCCCCACGTTTATTCACTCCCCGAACGTCCACACCTGCCCTTCAACCTCGATGCGCACGCGATCCCCTGCCTCATAGATTTCGGCGGGGTCGGCGCGTACCGTCAGCGGCGTGCCATCGTGCAGGGTCACGCCGACGCGCTGGCTCACGCCGTAGTAGTCGCTCCACTGGACGCTGGCGTTGCCCTGCGGGTCACGGATCAGCCGAATGATCTCCGGGCGGATCAGCACGTCCACCTTGCCGTAAGTGTGAACCTCAAGCGGAAGCGTGCCGAGCACACATGTCACCGTCGCGCCGTCCGCCTCGCCGGGAAGCAGGTTGGTCTCCCCGACGAATGCCGCCACCTCGCGGGTCGCGGGCTGGGTATAGACCGTGCGCGGCGTGCCAACCTGAGCAATCGTCCCATCGAGCAAGATCACCACTTCGTCGGACAAGGTGAACGCCTCGCGCTGGTCATGGGTCACGAAGACACAGGTCGCCCCCGTGCTCTTGAGGATGTCGCGCACCTCACGGCGCACCTGCGCCCGTAACGCCGCATCCAGATTGGAGAACGGCTCATCCAACAGCACGATCTGCGGGCGTGGCGCAAGGGCGCGGGCGAGGGCGATACGCTGCTGCTGTCCGCCGCTCAGTTCGTGCGGAAGGCGCTTTGCCGTGTCTTCCAAGCCGACGAGTGCCAGCATCTCCTTCGCGCGGGTGGCTTTCTCGGCGGCGCTGCCACTCACCCCGAAGACCACGTTCTCGAAGACGGTCAGGTGCGGGAAGAGGGCGTACTCCTGAAAGACCATGCCCACGCGACGGTTCTCCGGTGGGACGAAGACGCCGTCTCCCGCCATAAGCTGCCCGTTGATGAGAATGCGCCCGGAATCAGGCGTCTCGAATCCGGCAATCAGGCGCAGCGCCGTCGTTTTGCCGCCGCCACTGGGACCCAGCAGCGTGACGATTTGCCCCGCGCGAACTGACAGGTTGAAGTCGCGTAGCGCGACAATCTGCCCGTAGTGCTTGCGCAGGTCGAAGCATTGCAGGGTGATCATGACTTTCGCGCTCCAGTGGAGCGGGTCCAAATACGCTCAATCATAAGTTGCAAGCTGAAATCAACGAAAAGGGGCGCTGATGAATCGCCCCACAATGATGAACACGTTAGCTTAGAATGCGCGGATTTTCAAGTCGTTTTGCGCTGGTAAAGGATGAAGTACAGCGAAACGGCGGAGAGCAGCACCAGCATCAGGGCGGGTGCGCCTATCTGCGAAAAGCTCACCTGATGGTACGACGACCAGACCTTCGTCGCCAGCGTGGTGTAACCCGTCGGCGACAGGAGCAGCGTGATCGGCAGTTCCTTCATTGCGCTCAGGAAGACGAGAGCGATTCCCGCAAAGATGCCGGTTCGTGCCAGCGGCGCAGTGATACGCCACGCAACCTGTATCGGGCGCAGTCCGAGCGAACGCCCTGCTTCATCCAGACAGGGGTTGATCTGGGTGAGGGCGCTGGCAGTCGCGCCAACGCTGATGGGCAGGAAGCGCGTTGCGTATCCAAGGATGAGGATGGGCAGGGTTTGATAGAGCGCGGGCGTGGCGTTCGCTGCGAAGAACACGAGCGCAAGCGCAATCACCAGACCGGGCAGCACGTTGCCGATGTAGCTGAGTCCAACCAGAGAACGATTGAAACGCACCGTCGTTCGTGTCGCCAGAATGCCAAGCGGGAGCGCGGCAAGCCCGATGATCAGCGCCGCCGAACCAGATACGGCAACGCTGTTGAGGCTCGCCTGTATCAGATCGGGCTGGATGCTGTCTGCCATGCTCAACCATTTGAGCAGCACCCCGACAGGTACGACCACGCCAAGCGTCACCAGAACGCCGCAGAACACCAACGCCGGAATCCGCCATGCCCCAAGCGGAATAGTACAACAACGTCGCTGTGTGCCGATGCCGATCCGGTAATTCCGCGCCTTCGCCGACATGCGGCGCTCCAAAACGAGCAAGCCGAGCGTGAGCGCGACCAGCACCAGCGCCAGCGCCGCCGCACGAGCGCGATCAAACGAGTTGGTGTACTGCATGTAGATCACGCGGGTGAAGGCGTCGTAGCGCATGAAAGCAACCGCGCCGAAATCGCTGAGGGTATAGAGGGCGGTGAGCAGCATTCCGGCGGCAAGCGACGGGCGCAGACCCGGCAGGGTCACGCGCAGGAAGACGCGCCAGCGGCTCAAGCCGAGGCTGTGCGCCGCTTCTTCGAGTGCCGCGTCCATGTTGAGCAGCGCAGCGCGTACTGGCAGCACGACATAGGGATAGGTGAAGAGGGTCAGGGCAAGCCATGCGCCAAAAAAGCCGTAGATCGAAGGCAGGCGAGTAACGCCCAACGGTTCAAGCCAGCCCTGCACGACGCCTCGCGGTCCGAGCACGTCGATCAGTGCCATCGTGCCGATGTATGAAGGAATGACCAGTGGAAGCAAGCCCAATACCAGCCACAACCGGCGAAAGGGGAGATTGGTACGCGCGGTCAGCCATGCAAACGGCACGCCGATCAGCGCCGCCGACACGACCACCGCCCCCGCCAGCGCCACGCTGTTCCACACCACCCGCAGCGTATTTGCGTTGAATACTGCCGTGTCCGCGTTCAACGCGCGGAGCAGCAGGTACGGCAGCGGCAGCGAGACCAGCGCGATAATCGCCAGCGCCAGCAGTTGCAGTTTGGATGGCGCATTGAAGCGGGCGCGGTGACAGGTCTCGCGCACACGGACGACAAGTGGTATGGACTGGACGTTCTGCATTCGTGTTCCTTCTAACGTACATGGACACGTCCGAGCGTGTCCTCATCGTGAATTAAAACGTTAGCCTCACCCTGAGATCAGGGTGAGGCTAAAAGTTATCCGGGCAGCGCACCGGTTTCTTGCAGCAAAGTCTGCGTTCCCTGAAGGTCCGCCAGTTGGTTCAGGTCGATTTCCGGCGCTTCAATTTCCGAAAGCGGCGGAAGAATGTCTTTCGGTTCGACTCCGGCGATCAGGGGATACTCGGAAGTCTGCTCTCTGAAATAAATCTGCGCGTCGTTGCCAAGCAGATAGAGAATGAGACGCTGCGCCAGTCCCGGCGTATCGGATGAACTGACGACGCCAGCGCCCGCGATATTGATCAACGCGCCGACATCGCCTGCCGGGAAGAAGTGCATCGCTACCGGAAGATCGGGGTCATCTGCCAGAAACTGGAAGATGTAGTAGTGATTGACCAGACCGACGGACACCTCGCCATTGATGACCGCCTGCACGACGGCGGGATTGGCTTCATAGGCGACTGCGCCATTGGCGACCATGCCTTCAAGCCACTCGCGGGCGGCGTCTTCGCCAAGCAGCACGCGCATGGCAGTCACGTTCGCCTGAAGCGAGGCGTTGGAAGGTGCCCAGCCAACCAGCCCTTGCCATTCGGGATTGACCAGATCGAGAATCGACGCCGGAAGCTGGTCTTCGCTCACCAATTCGGTGTTATAGACCAACACGCGGGCGCGTCCTGAAATGCCAACCCACTGCCCTGTGGCGGATGTAAATTCCGCAGGCACACGTTCGAGGATGTCCGACGGGAGCGTGAGCAAACGCCCTTCTGCTGACAATGCGCCGAGCGCCCCTGCGTCCTGCGCGATGAAAACGTCGGCAGGGCTGTTATCGCCTTCTTCGGAAATCAACGCCGCCATTTCCGGGGTGCTGCCATAACGTACTTCGACGTTGATGCCGGTATCGGCGGTGAACTGCTCCAGAATTGGTCCAATCAATCCTTCGCTGCGCCCGGAATAAACAGTCAGGGTTTCACCTTCCTGAGCGCTGAGTGGAAACGCCAGCATGAGTAGTGCTGTCAACACCATCATGCGAATGAAAAGCCGCATTCAAGAACTCCTTGTAAAGAGATTTGCAGAATAGATACTGTATCGTCCATTGTGCCTGAGCGATCCGCGAATATCCACGCTTGTGGTAAATTTCTCAATTGGCAGTGGGTGCAAACTGAGTCACGCGAACTGGAAAATCAGATTTTCACTGTTAGGAAGAAGCGATTGCAGCAGGTTAAAAGAAGGTTTTTGCGCTGGTGTGTACGAGGCAACATGTATACAAAATTGAAACATATGACATTGTTAAGGGAGCTTTACACAAATCTATAGATATTCACCGAGCATAAGCGACGGGCGTATCTTTTCAAATCCGGTGGGCTATGGTAGTTTCTCCAAATGGTGGTTGTCACCGCACCACAGGGGCAAGGCTTCGATAGTGAAGGTGGGTGCTGCTCCAACGTCGCGTATTGGTTATGTTGCGCATACCTACGAGGAGTGCCTGTGTGATCAAGGTCGGCTGGGACAACGACGAAAAAACCATCATCATTTACCACGTCGAGGATGACTGGTCGGCGGCGGATTTTTTCGCGCTTTCGGTACAGATTGACCGAATGATCGATACGGTGGAGCACGTCGTGGACATCATCGGCGTCTACCATCGCGCCAATATCCCATCAGGCGATTTCATCTTCGATGCAGGCGGCGTCCCTTTCCGCAAAAAACATCCCCGACGCGGAAGAGAATATTTCGTAGGAATGAACTATTTTTTGAACAACATGGCGTCAACCCTGCACCGTACCTATCCCGATACGTACAATGATCTGGCGCTTGCGCCCACCACCGATGAGGCGCGTAAACAGATTGCCGAGTTGAAGGAAAAGCGCAAGCCCAAACGATAGCAGGCTATCGCATCAAATTTAACCGGATGTTGCTTGCGTGTTTGCCTACTAGGGCAGACACATAGGTCTGCCCCTTCTTGAGCTTTGATACGATAGTTCCTGATAGGCTGCTTCCCCCACATCTACGCTATAATCTGGCTGTATTGTCGTGATAACGCCTCAGCTAGAGGTTAGATTATTGCCTTATTGTAGAACGAGAAAGGTAACTTGATGCCCCATAACATTCGTAAAGCAGCCGTGATCGGTTCCGGCACGATGGGCGGCGGAATCGCGGCGCTGCTCGCCGCCGTCGGCGTCGAAACCGTGCTGCTGGATATTCCGGCGAAGGATACTCAACCGGGCGATCCTGCGCCCAAACGTAATGCCGTCGCGCTGGAAGGACTCAAGCGCGTGCAAACCTCACGTCCGGCGCAGTTGTTCAGCGCCGCCGACCTCGACCTGATCCGCGTGGGCAACATCGACGACAACCTCGACATGGTTTCGGACGTTGATTGGGTGATCGAGGTGGTGGTGGAACGGCTGGACATCAAACGCAATTTGATGGCGAAACTGGCAGAGGTGATCGCGCCCAAGACGATTGTCTCTACCAATACGTCCGGTCTGCCCTTGCACTCAATTGCTGAAGGCATGGATGACGATTTCACCCGTCGCTTTTTGGGTACGCATTTCTTCAACCCACCGCGCTACCTGCGCCTGCTGGAAATCATCCCGCATCCGAACACCGACCCCGAAGTGATCGACTTCATGATGCGCTACGGGTCAAGCGTGTTGGGCAAGGGCGTGGTGCTATGCAAGGACACGCCCAACTTTA
>DATGQJ010000374.1:0-2318 GCA_035304265.1 Oceanobacillus sp. | reverse complement strand
TGCGGACTAAGCGTGATCGTCGTCAGATTCACGGATTCGCCATCACTGCGTCGCAGCACCGATTCTACCTGAAACGAACTGTCTCCGGGCCACACCGCCGTATCGGGTTTGACGGTGCGGGTGATGTCATAAATCATGAGTTACAACTCGTCGAAATAAGCACGATTCAAGTGTAACAGAATTCGCCAGTCATAAGCTTTACGAAGTATAATCCACCCCACGACGAACCCTCTTCTGGAGTATCTTCATGAACGGCATGTTCGATATTCGCGGCAAAGTGGCGATTGTCACGGGCGCGTCTCGTGGTATCGGTCAGGCGATTGCTGAGGCTTTCGCCGATGCAGGCGCAAAGGTCGTCGTCAGCAGCCGTAAACAGGAAAGCGTTGACGAAGTTGCCGCCGCTATCAAGGCGAAAGGCGGTGAGGCAATTGGCATTGCCGCGCACAATGGCGAAAAAGCCGCGTTGCAGGCGTTGGTTCAGGCAACAGTAGATGCTTACGGGACCGTCGATATTCTGGTCAACAATGCCGCCACCAACCCGCATTTTGGTCCGGTGCTCGACGCCGAAGACAGCATGTGGCAAAAGACCATTGAAGTCAACCTCATGGGCAACGTCTGGCTCACGCAGGCGGTTGTCGCCATCATGCGGGAAAAAGGCGGCGGTAAAATCATCAACGTCGCTTCGGTCAACGGACTGCGTCCCGGACGCTGGCAAGGCGTTTACAGCATCACCAAAGCCGGGATCATCAGCCTCACGCAAACCCTTGCCATGGAACTCGCCTCAGACAACATCCTCGTCAACGCCATTGCGCCGGGATTGATCAAGACCAAATTCGCCCGCGCCATCTGGGAAAACGACACCATCCTTAACTCGATATTGGAGCGCACCCCGATGGGGCGCATCGGCGAGCCAGAAGACATCGTGGGGCTGGCGCTGTATCTGGCGTCACCCGCGTCCAACTTCGCCACAGGTCAGGTGTTCGTCGTGGACGGTGGCATCACCATCCCCATGCTTTAAGTCAAGTAGTAGTACGGAGTTTCAGCATTGCGTTTCACACTCTACACCGATAAACCTGTTTCGCAGTGTATGTCCGCCATCACCGAGCGACTACACGTGAAAGGAACCAGCACCCGCCCCGGCATAGATGGCTGGGTCGATAAAAAAGGCATCTTCTCGATGGGCGTTTCTTCTCCGGTCATCGGCAAGTTGCATCGCAAAACCTATCTCCGCGCCAAAATCGAGCGCGAAAACGGCGTCACCATTATCAAAGGCGATGTGCCAACCGGCGCATCACCACAGGGACAACTGGTGGTTTTCGGGGCGCTGGCATTGGTCGCCCTCGTCTTGATCGTCAGCGGAAGTATGCTGCTCGGTCTGATCATCATCCCGTTCGCCGCTATTCTGTATATCCCGATGAAAGGCGACTACCACAACAGCGAATTTCTCTTGAACGAAGTGCAAAAAACACTGAAGGCGAAGCCGACGCCGCCAAAGCCAGCAAAATCGCCCGCCGCGAAATCGGCTGCACGCCCATAACCAAAGGATGCTTGAAATGACTGAATCCGTCCTCGTCACCCGTCATGATGCAGTGACCGTCATCACCATCAACCGCCCTGAGGTTCGCAACGCCGTCGATGAAGAAACCATGACGGCAATCCGTGAGGCGCTTGCCACATGCGAAGACGATGGCACGCGCTGCATCGTACTCACAGGCGCTGGTGGAGCGTTTTCGTCCGGCGCGGACATCAAGAAAGCGGTTGCCAACGGCTTCTCGGCGGATTCAACTTATCGCGTCCTCACCGAAGTTTATGGTCCTACCCTCAAGGCGATACGCTCCGCCTCGTGGCCCGTCATTGCCGCTGTGGATGGTTACGCCGCAGGCATCGGCTGCGACATGGCGCTTGCATGTGATATTCGCTTGCTCAGTGAACGTGGAAAAATCGCCGAGTTGTTCATTCGCATTGGGCTTATTCCCGACGGTGGCGGAACCTACCTGCTTCCCCGTCTGGTGGGTACAGGTCGCGCCATGGAGATGATGTTTACCGGGCGAGATGTCGAAGCGGAAGAAGCCCTACAACTTGGGCTGGCAAATCGTGTCTTTCCGGTAGACACCTTTATGGACGATGTGCTTGAGTACGCGACCCGAATCAGCAAGCAGTCGCCTGACGCGCTCCGGCTTGGTAAACGGGCAATGCTTGCCGCGCTTGACAGCACTTACGATGAATCGCTCTCCCGCGAAGCCGAATACCAGCGTGAAATTTTGAACAGCGAGGACGGACCCGAAGGTTTTCTCGCCTTCGCACAAAAACGCGCCCCT
>DATGQJ010000373.1:0-8953 GCA_035304265.1 Oceanobacillus sp. | reverse complement strand
CGGCTGTTCAGCGGGAACACGCAGCTATACCTGTTTCCTGCTGCGGCGCTGGCGCTGCTTTACGTGGCGCTTATCGCAACCGACCTTGCCGTGATCTGTGTGATCGGGCTGGCGCTGTTGATCGGCGTCATGTTCAACAATTCACTGGAAGCCGCCGCGCTGGTCGGAGTCGGAGGGGTGATCGGGGCGCTGACGCTGCGGCGCTCGGAACGGCTCAACAGCTACTTCTTCGCAGGCTTCATGATCGCGTTAGCGAACACGGCGGTCATCATCATTTTCAACACCAATGCATTCAATCAGGACAGCAATCTTGGGCTTCTGATTGTGTCCGGTGTCGTGAATGGGGCGCTGGCGGCGGGCGTGGCACTTGCCGGTATGTACATCATCACGATCCTCTTCAACTTGCCCACGAGCTTGAAACTGGTGGAGTTAAGCCAGCCTAATCAACCGCTGCTACAGCGCTTGCTGCGAGAAGCGCCGGGAACCTACCAGCATTCGTTGCAGGTGGCGAATCTGGCTGAGCAAGCCGCGAATGCCGTTGGCGCGAATGCCGAACTTGTGCGTGTTTCGGCGCTTTATCACGATGTGGGAAAAATCCTCAATCCCGCCTTTTTTGTCGAGAATCAGGTGGACGGGGTGAACCCGCACGAGGGCTTGAATGATCCGTATCGCAGCGCGGCGATCATCATCAGTCACGTTACCGATGGCGAACGGCTAGCGCGACAGTATCATCTCCCGTCACGTATTCGAGACTTCATCATAGAGCATCACGGGACGACGATGGTCTCTTACTTCTATAATCAGGCGCTTGCGCAAACCGACGATGAAGACTCGATTGATATAGAGCAGTTCACATATCCGGGACCGAAGCCGCAGAGCCGCGAAGCCGCGATTATGATGATCGCGGATAGCTGCGAAAGCACGGTGCGTGCCCGCAAGCCAGCGAATCGACAGGAGATTGCGGAAATCGTCGATCAGATCATCGAAAATCGGATGCGCGACGGGCAGTTGGATGAATCGGATTTGACATTGAAAGATGTGGAAACCGCGCGTTCGATTTTCATCGAGATGCTGCAAGCTGTGTTCCACCCGCGAATCAATTATCCAACGCCGCCCCCGTCACCGCGCTTGCGCACTCAGGAGATTCCGGCGGAAGTTGCCACGCAGGTGAAATCAGACGTATTGACTCCCGCTGCTCCTGCTGCAAGTGAAGTTGAAGCTCCCCTTGCTACCGAGGCAGCGCCTCCTAAGCCCACGACACGAACACAGGATCGACCTGTGATTGTCGTGCAGGAGGAGGACGATTCACCGCTGCCTGAGGTGCCGCCGCTGCGCCGCAACAAAGGAAATGGCGCGGAGAATTCCGTCGAGGATAAGCAGGATGTTCGAGATTGAAATTCAGAATGACGCGGGCTACCCGATCAACGAAGGGCAGTTGATTGAGGCGGCGCAGTGGGTGCTTGCCGATCACGTCCCCGATCAGCATTGCGCGATGACCGTTGTGATCAGCAATGATGAGCATGTCGCCCAACTGAATCGCCAGTATCGCGGCGTCGATGCGCCGACGGATATATTGTCTTTCCCTGCTGATGAGCCGCCCATTGTGCTTCCCGACGAGCCACGCTATCTGGGTGATCTGGTGATCGCCTATCCATACGCCGCAGCGCAGACAGAGCGGGAAGGACATGCAGTACAGGAGAGTCTGGTGCTGCTGGTGGTACACGGAACGCTTCACCTGCTTGGATATGATCACGATAACATGGCACGTCGTTCCGAAATGTGGGCGGCACAGGCACGTGCGCTTGATGCGTTGAATATTCCATTGGAGATAGTTCCCGCACTAGAGGGTGCTGAACATGGAGAAGCCGAAGTGGATTGACGGGTTGACTGGAACGATGAAGATCGATCCAGATGAGTACAGCCCTATCACCAGCACCAGCCGTGGCGCAAGCCTGAGTTACGCGATAGCCGGGTGGCTGTACATGCTGCGGCGGCAAAAAAACACGCGGATACAGGCAGTCGCCAGTATTGCTGTCATGGCGCTGACGCTCTGGTTGCAAGTCGATTTTCTCAGTATGGCAATGATCATTTTCGCGATCACGATTGTGTGGATGGCGGAATTTGTGAATGCAGCAGTTGAAGCGGCGGTCAATCTTGCCACATCGGAAATGCACCCAATGGCGCAAGTCGGCAAAGATGTCGCTTCGGCGGCAGTGTTGTTAGGTGTGGTTGCGTCCGTGCTGATTGGATTGCTGGTGCTGGGACCACCACTGCTCGAACGGTTGGGCATAGTCGTTCAATAGAGGGAATATGGTTGGCGAAACAAATTCTAAGCCAACGCAGCCGGTAAACGATGAGCCGGAAAAAGATGTCCTCGTAACGCCAGAGGGTGAAGAGATCGATTTATCCGTTGTCGGTACAATGAAAATCGATCCTGAGGAACATGGTCTTGGCAGCAACCCAAACAGGATAGCCAGTCTGAAATATGCGATTGCGGGGCTGCTTTACGTGCTTGTGCGTGAGCAGAGCATTCAGCTTGCGATGATCGTTTCGGGAATCACGTTGGTCGTCGGATTATGGTTAGACATCGGGATTTTCAGTTGGGCGCTGCTCACGCTGGCGCTTGGAAGTGTCTGGGTGACGGAGTGCATCAATACGGCGATTGAGGCGTCGATTGATCTTGGCACCTCTGACCCGCACCCGATGGCGAAGGTCGGCAAGGATGTCGCTTCGGCGGCAGCGTTGGTGAGCAGTCTCGTATTTCTGATTATTGTCGCTTTAATCCTTCTTCCTCGCTTGTCAGAGAGACTTTCAGGCAGTTGATGGATAACGAAACTCCACCTTCCGGCATTCCAACTCCACCATCCGGCACGTCGTTGCCGCCCGATTTTCAGCCGATTTCGTCAGGCAGCGAGTCGGCGCGGGCTGAGCAACCGCGCATGGGGCGGGCACGAGAACGGCAGTTACGCCGCCAACAGCGTCTGCCCATGGTGCAGCCTGCCGGATCGCGGCGTATGATACGGCAAACTGCTCCGTCGGATCGCTTCAAGCTGCCGAAAATCAAGATACCGGGTGGACGTAACGCACTCTACGTGGTCGGCGCGGTGCTGTTCGTCGTGGCGGTGGTCTATATTCTGGGGCGCATACGCAATAACGAGCCGACGGCAACACCGCCGAATGCGTTGTGGATCGGAACCGAGTGGACATATGCGACCCATGACGACGGCACCATGCGCGATTACGTGCAAAAGCTGCGTGACCATCAAGTCGGTACGGTCTATGCGTGGGTGAGTTGGCTCCAATCCGATCAGACATGGCGCGGCGAAGACAATTTTGAGACCGTAAAGACGTTTGTAGAGCAGTTCAAACAGTTCTACCCGGAAGCGCTATTGTATGGGTGGATCAGCTTTCCAGTTGATATTGGCGAAGGCGGCTACAGACTGGATAACGTGGCTTTACAGCAAATCGTCGCTGACTTCAGCGCGAAGGTGGTGAACGAATTTGGGTTTGATGGTGTGTTTCTCAACATTGAGCCAGTCTGGAACAATGACCAGAATTTCCTCGCGCTGCTGCGGTTGGTGCGTTCGGCGGTTGGCAACGACGTGCCGATCAGCGCGGCAATTCCGCCGGATTGGAGTCCCATTGGTGTCAATATCCCCGTTCCGCCGCTGATCGTACCGGGAACTGTCTGGGATCGGGAGTACAAGCAAAGCGTCGCCCTGCTCGTCGATGAAATGGCAGTGATGGCATACAACAGTGGGTTAAGCAGTCCATCAGACTACAGCCAGTGGATGGCGTATCAAGTGAGAACCTTTGCTCAGTCGGTAGACCAATTGGGCGGGGGTACGGAAATCGTCATCGGCATTCCGACTTACGACGCTGAATTGCCGGGGCATGATCCCAACGTCGAATCTATTGCCGCTGCCGTAGAAGGTATTCGCAGCGGCTTACAGCAAGCCGGGGATGCGGCGGCGTTCGTGCGTGGACTTGGCGTGTATGCCGACTGGGAAACCGACGACACCGAATGGGCAAGTTTCAAGCAAAACTGGGTAGATAGCTAACGGACGGGGCGCATTGTTTTGCGCCCCACTTGTTTTTATTGCGCCGCTTCTTCCAGATAGCAGATGGCGGTTTGGATGCCGCGCTTGAACATTTCGACGCTGAAGTGTTCGTCAGGTCCATGAGCGCCGTCGGTGTTGAGTCCGTATCCCATCAGAATGACGGGGATATTCAATTCGCGGCTGAAATCGGCGACTACCGGGATGCTGCCGCCTTCGCGCATGAAGATCGGTTTCGTGCCCCAACCGCGTTCGTAGGCGCGAACCGCCGCCTGTACTGCGGGGGCGTGAATGTCCACAATCGCCGGATCGCCCTGATTCAGCAGTCTGACTTCGCTGCGAACGGTTGGCGGGGTGATTTTTGCCACGTAATCGCGCACCAGTTCGTAAATGCGAACCGGGTTCTGATTCGAGACCAGACGGCAGCTAATTTTCGCCATCGCCTTGGCGGGCAGCACCGTTTTCGCGCCTTCGCCTGTGAAGCCGCTCAACAAGCCGTTGACCTCTAAAGTTGGGCGGGCGCTCTGGCGCTCACGAAGCGTATAACCGTCTTCGCCCCACGACTGGGGTATTCCGGTGAAAGCGCGCAGCGTGCTTTCGAGAATGTCGTTTTTCTTGAGTTCGGCGCGTTCTTCTTCGCTCAGGGTGAGCACGTCGTCGTAGAAACCGGGAACGGCGATGCTGTTATCCGGGTTGTGCAGCTTGGAAATGATCTGGGCGAGGGCGAGTGCGGGATTGTGAACAATGCCACCGAAAGCGCCGCTGTGTAAATCTTGCGAGGGTCCCCATACGTGAATCTCCATATAGGTGAGACCCCGCAGCGCATAGACAATGGCGGGCTGCTCGATGCTCGGCATTCCAGAGTCCGAGATCACACAGACATCTGCCCGCAGGCGTTCGACGTTCGCATGTATGAACTCAGGAAGATGCTTTGATCCGATTTCTTCCTCGCCTTCGATCAGAAATTTGACGTTTACGGGCGCTGTGCCCTGCGTTTTCAGATACGATTCCAGCGCCTTGAGATGGATGAACACCTGTCCTTTGTCGTCGGATGAGCCGCGTGCATAGATGAAACCATCACGCTCCTCTGGCTCGAATGGCTCGCTGCTCCAGCCATCTGCCATTTCAGCAGGTTGCACATCGTAGTGTCCGTAAATGAGGACGGTTTTGGCATTTTCGCCTGCCCCCATCCACTCTCCGTAGACGATGGGATGCCCCTGCGTTGGCAGCAACTCGACCTTTTGCACGCCGATGCGCCGCATGTCGTCGGCAAGCCATTCGGCGGCACGCTGCACGTCGCCTTTATGCTGCGGGTCGGTGCTGACGCTTGGAATGCGTAACAGGTCGTAAAGCTGTTGTTGAAATTGGGCGGCGTTCTGTGCTGCGTATGCCCGCGCCTGTTCTGTATTTGACATTCGATTATCCTGTGATACGTCCGTAAAAATCTCTGCGATTGATGATTACGCACCGGCGAAGACTTCGGCGGCGCTGCGCCAGACAATTTCTTTGTCTTCTTCGCCGGGTATAAACGGAAAATAATACCCCACCCGATCCAGCAAGCCCTCGTAGCGTTCTTTGACCGCATGGGCGAGTTCATCAACTGGGGCAATCACAGCGAATTCGCGCAACACGTCGTCGCTGATTAACTCGCCCATCTCGAACCAGCGTCCTTCTCGTGACATGGCGTTGAGCTTGTTGTGCAGATCGAGCCAGCCGTGCATTTCCATAACAGGGCTGTAGCTTGGCGTGCTGGCATAGAAGGCGATTTGCGAACGGACGAAAACCGCATTGTTCTTCATCTCTTCTTCGTTTCGCCCGGTCACGACAAAGACGGCGCAGCTAATCTGACAGTCGGATCGGCTGCGTCCGGCTTTTGCCGCGCCACGCTCGATGTTGGGGATGACCAACTCTTTCAGATAGCGCACCGTATGGAAGGAATGCGCGTGAAATCCCTGACACAGTTCCCCGGCAAGCCGACACAGCCCTTCATTTACTCCGGCGATATAAATAGGAATGTCCGGGTGTTTGATTGCGCCGGGTGAGAAGAATGGCGTGAGAAGGGAAAACTTGTAGTGCTCGCCTGCGTAGCGAAGCGGAGCGCTGGTCTGAAACGATGTCCAGATTGCACGCAGCGACTCGATGTATTCACGCAATTTCGGGACAGGCGCTCCCCATTCACTGCTGAAGCGGCGGACGATGTGAGTTTTGACCTGTGTACCCAGACCGAGGATGAACCGTCCCTCAGATTGGGTTGCCAAGTCCCATGCGATTTGTGCCGTAACCATGGGGCTGCGCGGGAAGGCAATGGCGACGGCGGTACCGAGATTGATCCGTTTCGTCACCGCAGCGGCGTGGGTAAGCGGCAAGAACGGGTTATGGGCAGTTTCAGAAGTCCACAGACCATCGAAGCCATGCGCTTCCACCTGCCGCGCAATGTCGGCAGCGGCGTTGAGGTCGGTAGGGAAAATAGTGACATCGAATTTCATGGGGAGACCTTTAGCAATGTGCCGCGATTGCGCGGTGATTATAGCAGATGAGATGCGCCGAATTTGAGTACGGTGCTATAATTTTGACATCCCATCGTAATATTCCGGGCTATGTCATGGGACAATCGAATTTGAATCAGATCAGCGCTGAACATCTGCTGACGTTGTACGAGATCACGCGCACCTTTAGCTCCAGTCTCGATTTCGATGAAGTATTGAACCTCGTGATCGATTCAATCATGGAGGTGATGCGGGCGCAGCGCGGATTCCTGATGGTCGCAGATGGCGATACCTTACAGGTGAAAGTGGCGCGTGGCATGGATGGAGAGCAGTTGACCAGCGATCACGCCTATAGCACGACGATTGTTCGGCAGGTGGTCGAGACGCGGCAATCGCTGCTTACCAACAACGCCCAGTCCGATACGCGCTACGTGCCGGGACAAAGCATCATTCTCGCCGGATTAAGAGCAATCTTATGCGCTCCGATGCTGGTTCAGGATCGGCTGATCGGGGTCGTGTACGTCGATACTGCCATGCGTTCCGGTAATTTCACTGATGCTGATTTGCAATTGCTGAATGCAGTCGCGGGGCAGGCAGGCGTTGCCATCGAAAACGCGCGGCTTTACAAAGTCGCCGTAGAAAAAGGGCGGTTGGATCGCGAACTGCAAATGGCGCGAGAAATTCAAGAGTCGCTGCTTCCGCGCCGAATGCCTGCGCTGCCGGGATACGAAGTGGCGGCACGCTGGCGTTCCGCTCGTGAGGTGGCAGGCGACTTTTATGATTTGTTCATGCTCGAAGATGATGCCTTAAGTCTCGTGATTGCGGACGTATCCGATAAGGGGGCACCGGCGGCGCTGTTCATGGCATCGGCTCGGAGCATGATACGCAGTCATGCCTTTGCAGGCTTGTCGCCTGTCGATGTTCTGCGGCGCACGAACGATCTGATTCTGGAAGATGCCGATAGCGGCATGTTCGTCACGGTCTACTACTCGCTGCTTCGTCGGGATGGCTACAGTATTCATGCAAATGCGGGGCACAATCCGCCGATGCTTTACCGTCATGCCGATAGAGAAGTGCATCTCATGCCTCGCGGCGGACGAGCGATTGGTTGGTTCCCGGATAACCCGATTCAAGCGGTTGAGCTGCAACTGCGTCCCGGCGATGTCATTGTTTACTATACGGATGGGCTGACAGACGCAGAGAATCAAGCCGGAGAACCCTTCGGGGAAGAGCGGCTTGCAAAAGCGCTGCGGGAGGCTGCGACTCGCTCGGCTGATGCGATTCTGCAACATCTCGTGGCGCAGGTGGATGCTTTTTCTAAGGGAACGCCCGCGTTCGACGATCTGACGTTGTGTGTTGTCCGATTCACAGGAGATGCGTAAATTGCGGTGATTTGCGCATCTTTTTGAGGTGTTCGTGTGTTTTCTATTTGACGTGATAGCGTCGGAGAAATCAGTTAGTATGCCTCAATTGTCTGCAAACTCAACTTACGGCGCGACGACGCGGTGGGTTTTGATAGCCATTCTGGTGATCATCCTGCTGGTCGCGGCTTGGGTGATACGCGGTATCCTGTTGTTGACACTGGCTTCGGTCATCCTCGTCGTTCTGTTCACGATGCCGATTCGCTTTTTGATGCGGCGGGGAATGCGTCGTGCTCCAGCCATTATCTTGTCACTTATGTTTATCGCTTTCCTGGTCGTTGGGTTAGCGGCAACCGCGCTGCCGGAGCTATTCCGCCAGTTTACCATTCTGATGACCGATAATATCCCTCAGGGTATCCAGACACTGGTGGATCGCTACCTGACCAGCGGCGCTCTGCTGGAGCAGTTTCCCTTTTTAGAAGATGTCGACTTCCAGAATATATTGAACACTATCAGTGTTCAGTTGGCGAGTGCGATTGGTCAACTTGGTGTCACCGTTTTGCCAGTATTGGGCGGCGTTGCCGATACGATCCTGAGTATCCTCATCGTCATATTTTTGAGCATCTACCTGCTGGCGGACCCTCAGATGCATCAAGAGGGATTGATTCGCCTGTTCCCCATATCCTATCGATATCGCGTCCGGGAAATTTTCGCCCGTTTGGATCATACGCTTCGTGGATGGCTGCGGGCGACGATCATCTCGATGGCATTCGTCGGATTGGCGACGTGGCTCGGACTGGCGCTGTTGGGGATCGAACAGGCAGTCGCGCTGGGCGTTCTTGCCGGGTTATTGTCGTTCATACCGAACTTCGGTCCGATCATTGCACTGGTTCCATCTATCGCGGTGGGTATTCTTCAAACCCCTGAAAGCATCGGCTGGATTGTCGTGATCATCTATGGGGTTTCCTTTGTACAGTCACAGATTTTTACTCCGTTGCTGGTCGCAGGGAGCATCAAACTGCCTGCGGTGATGGTGCTGCTGGGACAG
>DATGQJ010000372.1:0-8186 GCA_035304265.1 Oceanobacillus sp. | reverse complement strand
GCATCCATCGCGTCGAAATAACTCTTGGTGTATTTTTCGACGATTTGCATCGGCTTTGACTGCGTTTGCGCGGCTTTTCGCAGAATACGGTCTTCACCCGTATCGAGCAAATGCCCTACGTCAGTGATGTTCTGCACGTAGAGGACTTGATAGCCGGTGTGCCGGAGATAGCGCACCACCACGTCGAAGGCTGTGTAGGTTTTCGCATGTCCAATGTGCGGATCGTCATACACCGTCGGACCGCAGACGTACATATACACGTGCCCCGGTTCCAGCGGCACAAATTCCTGTTTTTCGCGTCCAAGTACATTAAAAATCCGCAGCGGCATCAGTGTCCCCTGAATTGTCTACTATTAAGGAGTGTGGCTTATTGTAGCGCAGGACGGCGTGGGGGTGTAGGGCGCAACTTTCGGATGCTACAGAGCGTATTAAGAGCAAGAAGAGAGGCAATAGCATCTCGCAGATGACAGTGAGCTTTTGGATAGATACTATGGAAGAACGACATTAGCGTAAAATTCGTTCGATTATCGAACTACGCCATAAGCGAAGATACGTGTGGCTGGCACACTTTGTCGTGTTCGCCGTGATTGCTGGAATCTTCTTTCGTTCATATAGTGGCAGCATTGTCACGGGGATCTAGATTGGATTATTGGCTGTGCATCTCGCCAATGTAATCGCGCGAGATCTACGAGGCAGGATGCTGATACGCCAGATTGAAGCCCGATATGGATGGGATAATTGGTTGATAAACGCAAACGGTTGCACCCTGCCGACGATATAGCAGCATTTGAAGAACCCAACGACGAAAAGTTAAATCGAACCCACTAAGCCGGACGCACGCCGCCAAACAACGCCAACTCGAAAATCTTGAGATAGCAGTCTACATGCTCAAAGCCGATCTCGCGCAGCCAATCGCATTGAAGTTCGACGGGCGCGAGAATGTTTGCATCTTTATCCAGCCGATTGTAATGCGCCCGCGCGACCTCTTCTCGCGTTTTCCCTTGCTGATTGGCGTAGCTCAGATCGATCATGAGATCATCCAGCAGGCTTTCGATCCACGCCGACGCAGGGGCAACGTGCTCCAGATTCAGAAATACGCCACCCGGCTTGAGCAGATCATACAACTGCTGATACAGCGTCCGTTTCCGCTCGTCCGGCTGGTGGTGGATGGAGAAACCGGAGACAATGGCATCAAAAGGCGCATAAGGCTTCATGTCTCCGATCCATTCTTCATCACCATAATCCCCACAAATGAAAATCGCGCGATCAGAGTATGTCGCCAAACGCTGGCGAGCCGCATCCAGCATTGGCTCGGAAAAATCGTAGAAAACGCCGCTGGATTGCGGGAACGCATCCAGTAACACGTGACCGATGATGCCGTCGCCGCAGCCAAGATCGAGAAAACGCTCCATCGGTATCTGCGAACCTTTGAGTATTCGCAGCATCACGTCGAACTGCTCCGACGCCAGCGGAATACCGCGCCGCATTCCGGTGAGGTAATGCTCGACAACGGATTTGCTTTTCCAGACGACATCGCGCTTGTTGGCGGTCATGTTGCTCTCCACAACGTTTAGGGGTAAAACACGCCGATAAGTGTACACTGAGATGTGATAGCGTAAGTATAGGGGATTTACGAGCATGTCCGAACGTGCGTATCTCGGACTGACTGATGAACAAGACTGGGCGATCTTTTACGGTGATGGCACGGAAGACGAGCCAATCATCCTTGCAGTGGGACGCCCATTCACACCGGGAGACGACATCTGGGACGCTGTTGCAGAACTCGAAGCATGGGCGCAGGAGAATGGCTATTATCTTATGCCGCCGAAATACAGCACGCGCCTGTGGGCGTTACAAGACCTGATCGAGCCGGAGATTTTCGACGAGATTTTCGGAGCACAGGAGTGAGCCGACGTTGAAGCCGCGCACACTGATCGCACTCAGCCTTACACTCTTCGCTGCTCTTGCGCTTTTCGCCTTCAGTGTCATTCTCCCTGCACGTGGCAACACATTCGATTTTTATCCGCGCTACGTCGGGGCGCAGGCAGTTTGGCGTGGCATCTCACCCTATAGTGAGGAGGTAACGACCCAGATACAGATCGGCATGTTTGGAGATGTGCTGCCCGATGAAGCCGATCAGCAGCGATTTGCCTACCCTGCCTATACTGCGGTTCTGATAGCTCCATTCATCGTATTTTCGGCGGACATCTCAACTGCGTTGTGGATGGCGCTGCAAGTCGTCGCGCTTGCGTGGGCGCTCTGGCTGTGGATCGAAATTCTGAATTGGAATCTGCCGCCAATACAACGGTGTGCGTTGATTGCCGCTGTAGTGGTTGCCTTCCGCTACCCGATCACGCTGTATTTGATTGCACAGTTTACCGGCGTGATCATCCTCTGTATCACTCTCGGCGTTTATTTCCTGCAAAAGCAATGTGACGTGTTCGCGGGCATTTTCTTCGCATTCGCGACCATCCAACCAACGATTTCCGCTCCACTGGCGGGGGCGCTCCTCATAGGGTATGCGTTGCGGGGGCGCTGGAAGGGTCTGGTGGCGTTTGTCGTCGCGCTCGGCATTTTGACTGCAATCACCGTCATCCAGATCGGTTGGTGGATGCCCGACTTTCTGGTCAATTTGCGTGATTACGCTCGCTATGCGACCTATTACTTATGGACACCCGACCTCTTCGAATCGCCAGTCCTAAAGATTGCTTTTGTCGCGCTACTGCTGTTTGTATTGGTGTGGACACTGTGGCGGTTCTTACGCCGCTCCCATCCGGTTGAAGCACGGGAAAGGACGATACCTTTTCTATTCACCCTCGTCTGTACGTTTCTGCTGCTTCTGCCCCAAACAGGTACCTACTATCTTGTACTCCTTTTCCCGCTTCTTCTCACCAGTCTGCAAAATGCCGCGCAGTTGAAGGGGATGACGAAAGGCTTGGCGCTGCTGGGTTTTGCTAGCGGGTTGCTGATTCCATGGTTCTACCTGATACAGCCTGAAGAAACACGAAAAATCGAGGCGCTTTTGTTGCCCTTACATATATGGCTCGTATGGGTCGGGACAGCGTGGTTAGTGCGGGAATCTAAGAAGAACTCTACATCGGTAGAGGTGAACAGCCGTGCGCCTCTCCAATCTGACGTGCAGATGTGAGGGCGTCGTGAAACGTCGCGCCCTCATCTTCGCTCTATTGCTGCTCATCCTGACGACTATCCCTTATCTGATTGCATGGGTACAGCAGGGCGAAGACTGGCGCTTCAGTGGCTTTCTTTTCGGCGTTGAAGACGGAAACTCGTATCTGGGCAAGATGCGTCTGGGGGGACGCGGCGTGTGGGACTTCTACCTCTTCTACACACCAGAATCCCACGATGCAGTTCCGCTTGTGTTCCTTCCTTACATCCTGCCGGGGCAAATCGTTGGGGCGCTGATACCGGAAACCGATCCGGCGCATACGACGGCGTTGATCCTCACCTTTCACGTCATGCGTCTGCTATGCACCGCCCTGCTGATTTTTGTGCTGGATCGCTTCATTGGTGCGTTCATTCGCTCTGAGAAGACGCGATTCATGGCGCTGGCACTGGCGACCATCGGCGGCGGCTTGGGCTGGCTCATTACCTTCACCGGGACACTGCCGCCTGATTTTTATATCCCGGAAGGCTTTGGCATTCTCGTCATTTTCGGCTTGCCCCATCTGGCATTGGCGCGGGCAGCTTTACTCGGCGGGTTGCTGCTGATTTTCAAATCATTGCAAGCGCCAAAACGCCAGGGGGAAAATTCGGAAAACTCATCACTCGTTACTCATCACTTTCTCCTCACTTCGCTCCTTGCGGGTCTGTGCTGGCTGATCGTGGGCTTGTCCGTACCGTTTTATCTGGTCATTCTCTATTGCATCCTCGGCGCATGGGGGCTTGCGGCGTGGTGGCGACAACGGCGTTTTCCGTTCACATTGTTTTTGCGTTGTGTTATCGGTGCCGGAATCACGTTCCCGCTATTCTTGTATTACACCGCAGCGTTTTCCAGCAATCCCGCTTTCGCAGTTTGGTCGGCGCAAAATTTGCTACCATCTCCGTCGCCGCTGCAATATATTCTCGCATACAGCGTGATTGGGATTCCTGCGCTGTTTGGCGTGGGATGGGCATGGCGGCGAGCGCGATTGCAAATCCGTTATGCACTCTTGCTTGGTTGGGTGATAATCGTTCCTTTGCTCGTATACCTGCCTATCAACGTGCAGCGGCGCATGGCGGAAGCGGTGATCGTGCCGTTGGCAATCCTCGCAGCGGTGGGCATAGAAGCGTGGACAAAGGCACGAACAAGGCGTAAATGGCTGGCGCGAGGATTGATCGTCGCCACGTGTCTGAGCACAGCCATGCTACTGCTTGGCAGTATTGTCGCCGCAAGCAGTCCTCACCGCCCACTATTTCACCCCATTGGTGAAGTGTCCGCTTTCAATTGGCTCAACAATCATGCACAACCTGACGAAGTGGTGCTTGCCTCGGTTGAGACCGGCAATGTGCTGCCAGCCTACACGCATCTACGCCCATTCATGGGACATGGACCTGAAACGCTGGAGTGGCAACACAAAACTGCGCTCATAGAGCAATTCTTCCGCAATCAGATGTCGGCAGGTGAACGTGAAGCACTCTACAACTCAATCTGCCTTGAGTCTGCACCTACTTTGTGTTCTGCACCGATTCGTTATTTGATTTTTGGACCGCTTGAACGTTCTCTTGTACCAGAGGGTGAGTTGCCAAACTGGACAGGCGAATGGACGTTGATTTACGACGAGGGCGGGTATCAGATTTACGAACGATGAAGGGCGACCTATCGTAGACGGATCGCCCCCATATGGCTGATTTATGCGCGGTTTTCTGCGGGCTTGGCGAAGATGATACGTCCAGCTTCTTTGTTGATCAGCTTGGTCACCTCGACGTAGATGGTACGATCCATGTACTGTTTTCCTTGCTCGACGATCACCATCGTGCCGTCTTCGAGATAGCCAACCCCTTGATTAGCCTCTTTACCCTCTTGCAGTACGCGCAGCGCGAAGGTCTCGCCGGGAATGTAAACTGAGCGCACAGCGTTGGCAAGTGCATTGATGTTGAGCACTGTCGCACCTTGCGCACGAGCAACCTGATTCATCGGGTAATCAATCGTGAGGATGGGTGACTCGGTGCGCAGTGCCAGCGCGATCAGCTTGTCGTCCACATCTTCCTCTTCTTCAACGTCGTCCTCGATGATCTTGAACGATACGAGGGGATCGCGCTGAAGTTCATTCAGCTTAGTCAAGCCGCGTCGTCCCCGATTGCGCCGCTGTGTATCTGAGGAATCGGCGACCCGATGCAGTTCTGAAACGACGAAGCGCGGCACTACCAGCGTTCCGCCTAGAAAACCTGTGCGGGCAATATCAACAATGCGTCCGTCGATAAGCACGCTGGTATCGAGGAGCAGTTGATAATTCCCCTTCCCACCTAACGAAGCGAGTCGCTTCGAGCCGATCCCAAGCCATTCGTTTAGAAACGTCCAGACTTCACGAGAGCGACCAAGGAAGATGGTCGTCATCAGATATGCCAGAACAATTGAAAAAGCAGCGGGAAGTATGTTGCCCCAAGGTTCCCCCAGTAGTGAAAACGGATAGGCTACCAGTAGCCCCACCAACAAACCGAGTAGTAAGCCAAGAATGCCGGTGAACAGCACTTCCATCGGCATGAGGTTGATGACACGGCTGATGGCACGTATTGGACGAACTGTAAAATAGGGGGTGAGAATGAGACCAAAGAGAATACCGAGCAGAGCGAAGAAAAACGCAGTTACGAGTTCGTGCTGATTAAGGGCATCAGCGATGCTTACACCTAACCGCGCACCGACGATGGCGAAAACCACCATCCCAATAATGCGGAAGAAAAAATCGACTGACATGGTGAATAAGCTCCTGCATGTCACTCATCATATGCGATTGACCGGCATAGCCCACTAATAAAGTGCGTCAGTGGTTTTCCGGCAGCTATGAAACTTGAGCGTACAGTTAATGGGTACAGATATAACAAAGGTGAATCGTAACACGTTAGGGGAGTGCCGTCAATCGCCTAAAGCAGCAGCAGGTAGCGAACGATAATTCCGCCATAAATGACCCAGATCACCACACTCACAAGGAGTGCGAAGCGGGTCCAGCGTATCGCAATCAACGCCAGCGGCAGCAGCAGGCTATAAGAGGCAATGTAGGGAACAAAGAAAAGCCATGAGAGAAAGCCGAGGATGACATCCTGCCGCTTTATGGCTCGCCAAGCCATCCAAAGTCCAATCGCGATGGAGACGGGCGCTGGCAGCAGTACCAGTGGTGCAAGGTTGAACAGGTGAAAGGAGCGTCCTAACGTATTGTACTTAATGGCATCCATCATATCGATGGGCCAAGCCCCCCAGATCAGCAGCGAAATCAGCACAACCGTCAGTAGCACGATGATGGCATGAACCAAATCGCGGCGTTTCAACGTGAGCCAATAGCCAAAAGCCAATTGCGGCTTAATTGCCAAAAATGGACCGCTGAACGCCGGAGGAACCAGCAAGCCAATATAAACCAGCCATTCAATATTGAGTTCAAGTGTCGCGTCGAAAGCGATGAACGAGGTTAGCGCAATAACAACCGCTTTGATGTCTCCACCAAATTTGTAGACGATCAGCGTGACAATCGCAAAATACAGGCAAAGCTGAAGCAGAATGGCTGTGGTAAGTGGGAACCAGCTTAATGGCGCAAAGAAAATCGCCGCCCATGGAGGATAGATAAAGCTCACCAGCCCATATGGGGAAGCGATTGGATTGGGGGCTGTAAACGTAACGATTTGATCGCGCCAGACGGTGATAATGTCGAGAGAACGAAAGTAAAGAGCGACCAACCACCAGATCAACGCCATGACCTGCGAGAACGCAAGCGCGATGGGCAGTCTATTCACCGACTGAATCTGCTTGTTGAGACGATAACTGAGAGATGCCATTCTGAGCGTCCATGAGGAATCATGCTTTGGCTCATTATAGACGCTAGCACGGTCTCAAGAGGCTAAAGGCTCAATGTAGGGCGGTTCACGAACCGCCCTACTCTTGTTTGCTAGGGATACATCCGGTTGAGCATTCGCGCATAGGGGATGGTCTCGCGGACGTGGGGTAAGCCGCAAATCCACGCGACGGTGCGTTCCAAGCCAAGCCCAAATCCGGCATGGGGCACGCTGCCAAAACGCCGCAGGTCGAGATACCATGCGTAGGCTTCGCGCGGGATGCCGATGGTGGCAACCCGTTCTTCTAGCAACGCCGCGTCGTAAATTCGTTCGCTTCCGCCGGTGATTTCACCATAGCCTTCCGGCGCAAGCAGGTCAACGCTGCGGCACACTTCCGGTCTGCCTTCCACTGGTTGCATATAGAATGCCTTGACTGCGGTGGGGTAATGGTAGACGAAGACCGGACGGTCAAACATTTCGGCGATTGCGGTTTCATGTGGGCTGCCAAAATCCTCACCCCATTCGATTTTGAGCAGCGCTTTTTGCTCTGGATCTTGCGTCTCGGCATGGAGTTTTTGCAGCCGCTCCACCGCTTCATCGTAAGAAATGCGGGCGAATGGCAGCTTGATCGCCTCTAGCTTGCTCACGTCGCGTTCGATGATGGCGAGTTCGGCGGCGTGCTTGCGCAGCACAGTTTCGACCAGATGGACGATCAACTGTTCTTCCAGTTCCATCATTTCTTCGAGCGAGCAGAAGGCGATTTCCGGCTCGATCATCCAGAATTCCATCAGATGACGGCGGGTTTTCGATTTCTCGGCGCGGAAGGTGGGACCGAAACAGTACACCTTGCCAAATGCCGCCATATTCGCTTCGTTGTAAAGCTGTCCGGTCTGAGCGAGATAAGCGGGATCACCGAAGTAGTCGATGGAAAACAGGGTGGTTGTGTTTTCACCAGCGGCAGGGGTCAAGATCGGCGTATCGACCAACAGGAAACCGCGATCATCGAACCAGTTACGGAGTTCGTGTTCGATGGTGGCACGAATCCGCAAGATTGCCCACTGGCGGCTGGAACGCACCCATAGATGGCGGTTGTCCATCAGAAATTCGGTGCCGTGTTCCTTCGGCGTAATTGGGTAATCTTCCACGATTTGCAGCGCCTGAAGGTCTTTCAGCCCGATTTCGTAGCCTTCGGGGAGGCTCTTTTTCGC
>DATGQJ010000371.1:0-2426 GCA_035304265.1 Oceanobacillus sp. | reverse complement strand
AGCCCATCAACGCCTTACCGAAGCGGGAATCAATCTCGATAGCGTGCATTACGTCAAAGGCGATCTCACCCGTTCTGTTGATGTGCAGCAGGTTGTCCAATCCGCCCGCGATCATTTCAGAGCCATTCACACTGCGCTTTGTCACGTGGGCATGGTGCTTGCCAAGCCGCTGCTCGAATTCGGCGAGGACGAGTGGGACAAAATCATGGCGGTCAACGTCAAATCGGCGTTTCTGTTGGGGCAGGCTTGCGCGAAGGCGATGCTTGCCGATGGCGTGAAAGGGCATCTGATCTTCACGACTTCGTGGGTTGCCGAAACCCCTTGGCCCGACATCGGACCCTACAACACCAGCAAAGCTGCTATGAACCAGTTGATGCGCTCGTTTGCCCGCGAACTGGCGGACAAAGGCATTCGCGCCAACTGCATCGCCCCCGGAATCGTCGGCGCGGGCATGGCGAAACGCCAGTGGGATACCGAGCCGGATTATCGCGCACGGGCGCAAAAAGCTATTCCGCTCGGCTACATGCAGCCCGTCGAATCGGTAGCGGACGGCTTTCTGTTCCTGTGCAGCTCCGCCGCCAGCTACATGACCGGCTCAGTTCTGCTTATCGACGGCGGTTGCAGCCTTTACCCGATGGATGAATAACGCGCCAACGCGATTTTATGCTAAACGTAGGGACACGACATTGTCGTGTCCGAAAGGATATACCCATGACCACCAACCAGACCCTCACCACCGCCCAACACGCCGAATCCATGCTCCGTGAGCACGGCTTGGTCGCCATCATGCGCGGCGATTTCCCCGTCGATGCATTTCTGACCATTGGGGAAGTGCTGGCGGAAAACGGCATCCGCGTGATGGAAGTCACCCTCAACAGCACGCAGGCACGCGAAGCGATTCCGGCGCTGCGGCAGCGTTTCGGCAGTGACCTGCTCATTGGCGCAGGCACGATCCGCCGCGCCGAGCAGGTGGACGAAGCGTTGGAGATTGGTGCTCAGTTCATCGTCTCGCCCAACTTCAACCCGGAAGCGGTTGCGCGTTCGCAGGCTGCGGGCGTGCTGCACCTTCCCGGCGTCGCCACCCCAACCGAAGCAGAAAATGCCTTCGCCGCAGGCTGCCACATGCTCAAGCTGTTTCCGGCGGACGTGTTAGGCGGACCCACCTATCTGAAGGTCATTCGCGCCCCATTGGACGACATCGACTTCGTGCCGACAGGCGGAATCACACCCGATAACGCGGGCGAGTACCGCCGCGCCGGAGCCGTGGCGCTTGGGCTTGGCAGCGCACTCGTCTCTAAAGATTGGACACGCGAGAACGTCGCGTCACGGGCAAAGGCGCTGGTTGCCTCATGGAAGAGCGGGTAGAACAAAAGAGCTAATTTATGGTATGATGTGCGGCAAGCATAAGTCAGTGAGGAGAAATGGTTATGGCAGCGTTGAACCTGAATTCAATCCTGATTGGCAGTTCCCAACCTGCGGCGCTTGTCGCCTTTTACGAGAAAGTCTTTGGTAGACCCGCCTACATGAGCGACGGCGGATATTCTGGCTGGCAAGCGGGCAACTGCTTCCTGATGGTTGGCGAACACTCAGAGATACACGGGCAAGCCAAAGAACCTGCCAGAATCATCCTCAATCTTGAGACCCCCGCCGTTCAAGAGGAATTTGAGCGTTTGAAACAACTCGGAGTCACGGTCATCAAAGCGCCATACGGGATGGACGGCGGATTGATTGCGACTCTGGCAGACCCCGACGGCAACTTCATTCAACTGGTGACGCCGTTTGAAATGTAGACGCCTCGATATTCCGCCAGAATTTGGTCGATCACCCATGTGGTACGTGCCCCGCTGACGCCTGTGCTTGGGCACGTACCTTCACCGTTTAGCTCATCGACAATTGACTGGATCAATGGCTGCTGTACGTGCGGCGGATGGTCAATTTCGTATTGCTGTTCGCCGTCTGCACTAAACACTTGAACCGGCGCGTTTTCCAGCGTGGCGTAGACGATTTTGCCCTTCGTGCCAATCAATTCGGTGCGGTCTACACGTTGTTCGACGTTGAAGCACCACAAACCGTTGCCGACTGCACCCGATTCAAAGTGAAAACTCGCCACGACCTGATCTTCGGCGGCGTACCGCTTGCCCTGATTGACCGCGAACCCACGCACTTCACGGATCGGGCTGACAAAGTAGTCCAGCAGATCGAGCATATGTGAACCCACATCGACGAAGAGACCGCCGCCGGAGATGTCCGGTTGGACGCGCCACGGTGGATTTGCCGGATCGAACGGCGCAGGCGGCACGTACAGCATCACGCTCACAGAACGGATTTCACCGATCACGCCCGCCTCAATCAACTGCTTGATTTTGACGAAGCGCGGCAGCATCCGCCGATAATACGCGACCCACAGCGGCACATTAGCGGCATTG